>JAQVYA010000165.1 GCA_028708865.1 Desulfovibrio sp.
TCCCGGCTGAGGGTGGTGGTGGTTGTTTTCCAATTGGAGCCAGTGATGGCAAGAATGGGCTTGTCCGTAAACCAGCACGAGAGTTCCAGCTCGCTGACGATGCGGCGCTCCGGCACCTGGGCCAGCACGTCGGCCATACGCCGTACCGGGACGCCCGGGCTGAGAACCACCACTTCCGCATCCTGGAATTGCTCGGCCCGGTGCGGTCCGGTTTCCAGGATAACGTCTCCCTGAATGTCCGCCACGCACTGCGGGTCCAGTTCCTGGTTGGTGTCCACCAGAAGCACCTGCGCGCCGATGCCGGCCAGGAGCGCGGCAGCGGCACGGCCCGAACGGCCGGCCCCCACCACCACGGCCCGGCGGCCCCGCAGCAGTTCGCGATTGCGGATGTCTTCCAGCAGACGGTTCATGGTCCTACCTCAGCTTCAGGGTGGAAAGCGCCACCAACGCCAGAAGAATCGACAGAATCCAGAATCGGATGATGATTTTGGATTCCGGGATGCCCTTGAGTTCGAAATGATGGTGCAGCGGGGCCATGCGAAAGATGCGCTTGCCCCCGGAGAACCGGAAATATCCCACCTGGAGGATCACGGACACGGTCTCGAAAACAAAGACCCCGCCCACAATAACCAGGAGCAGTTCCTGCTTGGCCAGCACGGCCAGAAAGCCCAACACGCCGCCCAGGCTTAGGGAGCCCACGTCGCCCATGAAGACCTGGGCCGGGTAGGCGTTGTACCAGAGGAAGCCCAGCCCCGCGCCCACCAGGGCTCCGCAAAATACCGTGACCTCGCCAACGCCGGTGACGGCGGGGACATTGAGGTACTCCGCCATATTGGCGTGCCCGGCCACGTAGATGAACAGGGCGAAGCAGGCCGCATTGACGATGTAGGGGCCGGTGGCCAGCCCGTCCAGCCCGTCCGTCAGGTTCACGGCGTTGGAAGTGCCCACGAGCACGAACACGGCCAGGGGCAGATAGAACCAGCCCAGGTCCGGGTGCAGGTTCTTGAAGAACGGCACCGTGAGCATGGTGTTATAGTCCGGCATGGAGAGCAGGGCGGCCACGGCCAGCATGGACACAAGCATCTGCCCGCTGAATTTGGCCTTGGCCGACAGGCCCATGTTCCGGTGCTTGACCACCTTGATGTAGTCGTCCGTAAAGCCCACGGCTCCGAATCCCGTGTATACGAACAGGGTCAGCCAGACGTACACGTTGGTCAGGTCGCTCCAGAGCAGGGTGCTGGTCACCACGGCCATGCCGATGAGCAGGCCGCCCATGGTGGGGGTGCCTTCCTTGCACTGGTGGGCCGGGCCGTCCTCGCGGATGTACTGGCCGCACTTGATGCGCCGCAGCCAGCGGATGAAGCGCGGGCCAAAGAGCACCGAGAGCACCAGGGCCGTGAGCAGGGCATAGATGGACCGGAACGTGATGTACCGGAAAACGTTGAACGCGCCGATGGAATCCGAGAGCGGATAGAGCAGATTATAGATCATGCGCGGACCTCCGGAGAGGATTCCAGTTCGCCGCGCAGGGCCTGGACGTAATCTTCCATGCGGCAGGAGCGCGATCCCTTGAACAGCACCACGGCGCCGCGTTCCGGCAGGTTGGGAGCCAGTCCCCGCCAGTGGCGCAGAAAAGCATCCGTACCGGTCACGGTCCATACTGCATGCCGACCGTCGCATCCTCGGGCGATGTCTTCGGCGTGTTCACCGTGGAAGAGCACCGCGACCGGGCGTGCCTCATTCAGCAGGCGGCCCAGGGCTTCGTGTTCCGCGCAGGCGGCTTCGCCCAGCTCCTTCATGTCGCCGAGCACCAGCACTAGGGCCTGGCTTTGCTCCGCTGCCATGTGCGCGGCCGTGCGCACGGCTCCGGCCATGGACACGGGGTTGGCGTTGTAGGTGTCGTCGATGACGGTCACCCGGCCCATGGTCCGGCAGGCAAAGCGTTGCGCCGGGGCCTGGAGTTGGTCCAGTCCGGCCTGGAAATCTTCGGGATCATACCCCAGGAGGTGGGCGGCCGTGGCTGCCGCGCCCAGGTTTTCGGCAAGGTGGTCGCCGCAGAACGGGGCCTGCACCGTGAATTCCCTGTCCGGGGTGCGCACCAGGTATTCGCCGCGCCCCTGCTCCAGGCCGCGCACATAGGAGCAGTGGTAGACCGCTTCCGGATCTTTGGTGGAGTAGCACACCGCATCCGGCCGGATGTCCAGGGCTTCGCGGCGCAGCAGCTCGTAATCGGCGTTGATCACGGCCTGTCCGTCGGGCCTGAGGTGGTGCAGCAGGGAGGCTTTGGCCCGGGCCACGCCTTCCATGCTGCCGAGGCCTTGGAGATGGGCCGTGCCGATGTTGTGGATCACGGCCAGGTCCGGAGCGGCCACGGGGCCGAGTTCGTCCATGTCGTGCGGCTTGCTGATGCCCAGCTCCAACACCCAGAGGTCGGCCTCGGGATCGGCGCGGAAAATGGAAAGGGGCAGTCCGATCTGGTTGTTCAGATTGCCGGCGTTGCGGCTCACGCGATGGTTCTGGGCCGCCACCGAGGCCAGGATTTCCTTGACCGTGGTCTTGCCTGCCGAACCTGTCACCGCGGTCACAGTGGCCCGGGTGGCTTCGCGGACATCGCGGGCCAGCAGTCCCATGGCCTGCACGGTGTCGCGCACCATGAGCACGGGTACGGCCAGATCGAGCAGTTTGGACGAGAGTACGGCCGCGGCACCGGCGCGCACCGCGTCTTCGGCAAAGGCGTGTCCGTCGAAGCGTTCGCCTTCGATGCAGACAAACAGGCTGCCCGGTTCCACGGCGCGGCTGTTGGTGCATACGTCCGTAAAGGTCACGTCGTGTGCCGGTGCGGTCTCGGCTCCACCGAGCAAAAGGTGTTCCGCCATGCGCAGGGTCAGGCTCACCCGTGCACCTCCTCAATGGCCCGGGCCACGGCCTTCACGTCCGAAAACGGCAGCTTTTCGTCTCCCACTTGCTGGTAGGTTTCGTGCCCTTTGCCGGCCACCAGAAGTACGTCGCCGGGCTTCATGAGGCGGATGGCCTCGCGGATGGCGGCGTAGCGGTCCGGCTCCTCCACGGAGTGGGGACAATCCGCCAGCCCGGGCCGGGCATCGGCGATGATCTCGAGCGGGTCCTCATGCCGGGGATTGTCCGAGGTGAGAATGCCCACGTCGGCCAGCCGGGATACGGCCCGGGCCATGAGCGGCCGCTTGGTGCGGTCACGGTTGCCGCCGCAGCCGAACAGGGCCAGCAGCCGCCCCGTGGTGATTTCCCGCAGGGCTGAGAGTACGTTGACCAGGGCGTCGGGGGTGTGGGCGTAGTCCACGAACACGTCCAGCCCATGGGCGTTGGGCACCCGTTCCAGGCGCCCGGGCACGCCCGCGAAATCTTCCAGTTTGCGCAGGTCGCGCTGGCAGAGACCGAGGCAGAGCCCCACGGCCTGGGCCGCCAGCAGGTTCAGGGCGTTGTGTCTGCCGATGAGATCGGAATGCAGCTCCCATTGGGAACCCTGGTAATGCATGCGCAAGCTTAGGCCGGACGAGGTGGAGGAGAGGATTTCCCCGCGCAGGGCGTCCACGCCTTCGGGGGCCTCGCCCAGGCCATAGGGCAGGGCCAGAGGGGCTTCGGGCAGCAGGCGGCGTCCGTAAGGGTCGTCGTAGTCGAGCACCCAGACCTTATCCTTGCGCGGCTGGCTGCGGAACAGTTCGGCCTTGGCGTTGAAATAATGTTCCATGTCCCCATGGTAATCCAGGTGGTCCTGGGTCACGTTGGTGAGCACGGCCACGTCGAATTCCAGCCCGGCGATGCGTTTTTGCTGGATGGCGTGGGACGAGGCCTCCATGACCACGGCGTCCACGTCGCTACGGGCCATGTTGCAGATCAGCTCATGCAGGGTCCAGCAGTCCGGGGTGGTCAGGGTGGCGTCCAGGGAAAAGCCGGGCCAGCGGTAGGCCACGGTGCCGAGCAGACCGGCCTTGAGGCCCACAGCGGCCAGCAGGTGTTCGATGATGAAGGCCGTTGTGGTCTTTCCGTTGGTGCCGGTGATGCCCACGAGCTTGAGGTGTTGCTCGTCGGCGTGGAAGTGGGCGCGGGCGAGCTGGCCCAGGGCCTCGGCCGCGTCGGGCCGCACCAGCAGTCGGGCGTCTGTGCCTTCGGTCCAGGGGCCTTGCTGCTGGGTGACGATATATTTCGCCCCTTGTTCCAGGGCCGCGGGAATGAAGCGTGCGCCGTCCACATTGCTGCCGGGCAGGGCCACAAAGACCTCGCCGGGCTGCACCCGGCGGGAGTCGGTGCGTACCCGCAATCCTCCGGCAACGGCCGCCAGCACTTCATTCCAGGCCGTTTGATCGTTTGTTGGCATGGTTGTCTTACGCCTTTCCTTATGAGAGCCAGAGAACAAAAACATCCTGCCCCTCCTGGTTGTTCGCTTCGGGCCAGGGCCTGCCCGGATCGGGCTGCTGGCCCGTCACGGTCATGCCGCTGCCCTTGATCACGGGCACAACGCCGCCGCGCGCCAGAATCTCCATGGCGCGCCGCAGCGGCATCCCTGTTACGTCCGGGGCGGTCCCTCCCTCAAAGGACGAACCGGACGCAGGCTCCGGGACCTTGGGTTGCGGTCCCGTCAATTGTTGGGCCAGAGCCGCCTCGGCCACGGCTTCGCCCGGAGGCGGCACCGTGAACACCGGGGTGGTCGGGTCCGGCAGGCGGCCGTAATAGGCCAGCGTGCGCATGGCCACTTCCTTGACCACAGGCGCGGCCACTCGTCCGCCCGCGTTCATGGTGGAGGGTTCGTCCACCATGGAGATGATGAGCAGTTCCGGGTCGTCTCCCGGTACCATGCCCACAAAGGAAGAAAGATACTTGTTGCCGTAGCCGCCCGTGGTGGTTGCCTTTTGGGCGGTTCCGGTCTTTCCTGCCATGGTCACGCCCGGAATGCGGGCGAACCGGCCGGTTCCGTCCTCTTGCACCACTTCGGTCATCATGCTCAGCACCTGCCGGGCCGTGGACGCGCTGAAGAGCCGCTCGGGCGGCCCGTAATCCGGGTCCTTGGGCGAGAGCACGAGTTGCAGGGGCTGGTTCACCCCGCCGCAGGCAATGGGCAAAAACGCCTGGACCATTTGCAGGGCCGTGGCGCTGAACCCCTGGCCAAAGGCTGCGGCCGCCAGGTCGAACTCGTTCCATTCCTGCACCGGACGCATGATGCCCGGGGACTCGGCGGGCAGGTCCAGCCGGGAGCGCTCCCCAAAGCCGAGGCGGCGCAGATAGTCGTAATAATTCTGCGCCCCCAGGGCCTCGCCGATTTTGGCGGCACCGATGTTGGAGGAGTAGCGCAGGACCTTGTTCACGGCCATCCACTTGTAGCTGTGGTGGTCGCGGATCCAGTGCGGGCCGACCTTGTAACGTCCGCCTTCGCAGTCAATGAGCTTGTCCGGCGTGATCACG
>JAQVYA010000166.1 GCA_028708865.1 Desulfovibrio sp.
CTGTTGTTTTCCTTCATTGAATTCCGGTACAGGGAATACCTTTTGGAACAGGAGCGCGCCGAGGTGCGCGAACTTCTGGAAAGCACGACCATTACATTGGCCAATGCGGTGCATCGGAGAATTTCCCTGTTGCAGGGGCTCAAGGCCTTTACGGAAACCGTGGCGCTTCGGCAGGCTCCCGACCGGACCCTGGACGCCGCGTTTCCCTTATTCGCTTCCGGGCTGTATTCCTCGGTGGCCGGTATCCGCAATTTTGTCGTGGCTCCTGGCGGGGTGAATACATACGTGTATCCTCTGGAGGGCAACCGCAAGGCTGTGGGGCACAATCTGCTGGAGGACAAGCGTCCTCAGGTGCAGGAGGATGTGCGCCGCGCCATTGAGACCGGGCGGGTGGCCTTGAGCGGCCCGTACCGGTTGCGGCAGGGCGGCCTGGGGCTGGTGGCCCGGGTGGCGGTGTTTCGGCAGGAACGGTTTTGGGGTCTGGTGAGCATGGTTATGGACATGCCGCCCCTGTTGCGGGAGGCCGGACTTGCTCCGCCGCCCCGGGGATTTCGTCTGGCCCTGGTGGGCCACGGGGGGATGGTGTTCCTGGGGGATCCCGCTGTGCTCGATGCGCAACCCGAGGCCTCGGGCGTGCCTCTGCCCGAGGGGAAATGGACCCTGGCCATGCTGCCGGAGCCGGGATGGCGCGCCCAGATTGCCTTTCCTCTCAATGTGTTTCGTATCCTCGGCGCCATGGTGGTGCTGCTCGGGGCGGCCGTTGCTTATCTGCTGGCGTTTCGCCAGGGCAAATTGCGGGTTGAGGTAACCCGCCGCACAGCGGAACTGGCCGACGCCGTGCAGCGGCTGCACATGGAAAACGAACGCCGCCGGAACGCGGAGCAGGCCCTGCAACGGGCCAAGGAGGCGGCCGAGGAGGCCAGCCGGGCCAAGTCCGCTTTTCTGGCCACCATGAGCCACGAAATCCGAACTCCGCTGAACGGCATCATGGGCATGCAGCAACTGCTTCAGACCACTCGGATGAGCCGGGAGCAGGCCGAATACGTGGGGAGCGCGTTGGAAGCCTCGCGGCGGCTCACGGCCCTGCTGGGGGATATCCTGGATCTCTCCCGTGTGGAGTCCGGCCGCATGGAGATAACGCGGCAGCCCTTCCTGCTGCGCCATGTGCTGGACACGGCCAGACGGCATTTCAGTCCTGTGGCCGAAAAACAGGGCCTGGAATTGCGCCTCAAGGAGGCCACGGAAATTTCGGATACGCTTTGGGGCGATCCGCTGCGTCTGCAACAGATTCTCAACAATCTGCTGGGCAATGCGCTCAAGTTTACGGAAGCTGGATTCGTGGAACTGGACGTCCAGCGGCTTCCGGGGCCGGGCGGGCAAGGAGTGCGGGTGCTCTTTTGCGTGACGGATACGGGCCGGGGCATTGACGAACCCACGCTTGACCGGCTTTTTGAACCGTTTGTCCAAGCGCAGAGCCGGGATGCCGGGAATCAGGGCGGCGTAGGCCTGGGCCTTTCCATTGTCAAGCGGCTGGTCCTGATCATGGGAGGGGAAGTCAGCGTACTCAGCGAGCCTGGCCGGGGGAGTTGCTTTTGCTTCAGCCTGCCGTTCGGCACGGACGCTTCCGGCGGACGCGGGCTAAAACCAGACGCATCAGCATCAGACGCATCAGCGCCAAGCGTAACAGAGCCAGACGCATCAGCGCCAAGCGTAACAGAGCCAGACGCATCAGCGCCAAGCGTAACAGAGCCAGACGCATCAGCGCCAGACGAAATGGAATCGGCCGAAACAGGTTCGAGAGTGGCGGATTCGGGCGGTCCGCAGGTCTCAGGGGACGATCCCCTGGCCTCTTTGCCCCCTTTGCGGGTTCTCGCGGTGGAGGACGACCGGATCAGCCGTCTTTCCCTGGTCCGGATGCTGGAGAAAAGCGGGTGCCGCGTGGTGGCGGTGGAGGACGGGGAAAAGGCCCTGGAGCGGCTACAGGCCGAGGCATTCGATGCGGTGTTCATGGACGTGCAGATGCCGGGCCTGAACGGCATGCAGACCACGCGGGCCATTCGCAGCGGGAAGGCCGGAGCGGACCGCAGCCGGATTCCCGTGGTGGCCTTGACGGCCCACGCCATGACCGGCGACCGGGAGCGCTTTTTACGCGCCGGCATGGACCATTACCTTTCCAAACCCCTGGAGCGCAGGGAACTGCAACAGATCATCCTGCGGCTTTCCCGAGGCCGTTCCTGAACGGACTGCAATTCAAGCGGGCGTATCTACCGTTCATTCCATAAAAGTGCATTTTGCTCCCTGCATATTGAATGATGCTTGGAATCGGTCGTAACGTCCCGGCAACGTCTGGGCCGGGAGGGGCGGCGCATCCGCAACGGTGGCCGCAGGCCCGGGCACAATGCCAACCAATGGAGGGACGTGTATGGACGCCTTGTTCATGATGCTTGCCGCATTTTTCGGCTATCTCATCATGTACCGCCTTTACGGGCGCTACATCGGGAAAAAGATTTTTGCCCTGTCCGCGGAGAGCAAGACACCATCCGTGGAGTTTGAGGACGGGTACGACTTCGTGCCCACCAAAAAGGAAATCATCTTCGGGCACCATTTCACATCCATCGCGGGGACCGGACCCATTGTGGGACCGGCCATCGCCGTGATCTGGGGCTGGGTTCCGGCCATGATCTGGATCTTCTTCGGAAGCATCATCATGGGGGCGGTGCACGACTTCGGCGCCTTGATCCTTTCCATGCGCAACCAGGGCAAGTCCGTGTCCGAATTCACGGCCAAGTACATCAGCCCGCGGACCAAGATATTCTTCTTCGTGGTGGTGTTCCTGGATCTTCTGATCATCACCGCCATCTTCGGACTGGTCATCGCCGTGATCTTCCACATGTACCCCGCCTCGGTGCTCCCGGTCTGGCTGGAGGTGCCCATTGCCATGGTCCTCGGCTACATGATCTACAAAAAGGGCGTGAACAGCCTGACCTGGTCCATCGGAGCCCTGGTGCTCATGTACGTGACCGTGGTCATCGGCACCTACATCCCCATCGACCTGCCCACCATCGCGGGCATGCCCGCCACGGGCACCTGGACCCTGGTGCTTCTGGTCTACGCCTTCATCGCCTCGACCCTGCCCGTGACCCTGCTGCTCCAGCCCCGCGACTTCATCAACTCCCACCAACTCGTGGTGGCCCTGGCCCTCATGGTGGTGGGCGTGTTCGCCGCGTCGTTCAGCTCCGGCGGCCTGGAAATGGTGGCCCCGGCCGTGCAGGCCCACCCCGAGGGCGCGCCGTCCATGATTCCGTTCCTCTTCATCACCATTGCCTGCGGAGCCATTTCCGGCTTCCACTCCCTGGTCTCCTCGGGCACCACCTCCAAACAGGTGCGCAGCGAGGAGGATTCCCTGTTCGTGGGGTATGGCGGCATGCTTACCGAAGCCACCCTCTCCACCCTGGTCATCGTGGCCGTGGCCGCGGGCATCGGCCTGGGGTACACCACCCAGGACGGTGTGGCCCTCACCGGGCTGGCCGCCTGGACCACGCACTATGCTTCCTGGGCAGCGGCCGCGGGCCTCGGCTCCAAGGTGGCGGCCTTTGTGGTGGGCGCAGCCAACATGATCGAAACCATCGGCCTGCCCCATAACGTGGCCCTGGCCGTCATGGGCGTTTTCGTGGCCTCCTTTGCCGGAACCACCATGGATACGGCCACCCGCATCGAGCGGTATGCCCTGACCGAATTGTTCAGCTCCACACCTCTCAGCGGCTTGTTCAACAACAAGTACTTCTCCACGGCCGTGGCCGTGTTTCTGGCCGGTTGCCTGGCCTTCAGCTCCGGAGCCAACGGCAAGGGCGCCCTGGCGCTCTGGCCGCTGTTCGGCTGCGTGAACCAGATCCTCGCCGCCCTGGTGCTCACCACGGTAACCGTCTACCTCAAGCGTCGCGGCGGTCTGGCCTGGATACTCTCCGGGCTTCCGGCCCTGTTCCTGGCCTCCATGACCATCTGGGCCATCTTCATCAACCAGGGGATGTATGCAGCCAAGGACAACCTGTTGCTCATGACCCTGAACATGCTGGTTCTGGGCGTGTCCATCTGGGTCATCATCGAGGGACTGGTCCGGTTCTTCAAGACCGACGGTTCCGAAGTCTTGCGGGATGCCGGTTGATTCCGTCGGAACAAGCCAATCGTATCCCCGGCCGGGTCACTCCGGCCGGGGCCTTGGGAGAGCCTATGCCGTCCACCACTGTTTCCGCTTCCGCCGCCAGGGAGCGCGTCGCGCTTTTGGAGACTCTGCAACAGGCCCTGGTGCGCCATTATCTGATTCTGCTGGTTCCGGCCGCCGTGCTGGCCCTGCTCGGCGCGGTGCTGCGCCAGGCCGGAGGATCCGTGCTTCCATCCCTGCCCGTGTCGGTTTCCGGTCCGGCCGTGCTTGTGGCCGCCGTGGTGCTCGCTCTGGCCGGGCCGCTCTGGATCCGGGGGCGGTTCGTTGCCCGGGTGGCGGCCAGCCGCAGCGTGGATGCCGAGCCGTTTCTGGGATTTGAGAGAAACCAGCTGAACGTGTCCCTGCCTGCCACCTGGGTGGCGGCCCTGGCCTATCTGCTCGGGGTGCCGCTGTTTTATTTTGCCGGGGCCATGCTGGCGGCGCTGTATGCCGGATATTTCTATTTCCCCTCGCAGCAGCGCGTGGCGCACGAGATGCGCCTTTTCCGCGTGGGGCCTGCCGGACGAGAGGAGCGGGACTGTTCCGGGCCCCCGCTGGACAGCGACGCCGGAGAGCGGCCGTGAACCGGCTCCTGGGGCAATTGTTGGAAAAGCTCCGGGCGGGCTGGAAACTGGCCGAGGAGGTGCACAAGCATCAGGCCACGGACCGCCTGGAATGGGAAACCCGCGAGCTGGAGAATATCTTCAGTCTGCTTGTGCTGGGCTCCTTTGTGGGCATCCAGGCTCCGCCCATGTACATTTCTCTGGAACTCCTGCCGGAAATGGAACAGGAACTGACCCTCATGGCCAACAGAGCCTGCACGGCCCAGGATCCCCTGGCCGATCTCTTTTCCATGTTCGACGTATTGTAACGCGCCCGCGCGGGCAAAGGCTGAAGCATGCAGCGGTATTACTTTCATGCAGGCAAGGGTGGGGTGGGCAAGTCCACCACTTCTTCCCTCACGGCCCTGAACCTGGCCCGCACCGGGCGCGAGGTGCTGCTGGTTTCCCTGGACCCGGCCCACAACCAATCCGACATCTTTGACATGGAATTCGGTGCCAAACCCCGGCGCGTGGCCCCTGGGCTGCGCGTGGCCCAGGCCGACATCGACGACTGGATTCGCGTGTACCTGCGCGGCATCGAGGATCAGATCCGGCGTACCTATACGTATCACGCGGCCTTCAACCTGGGCAGCCG
>JAQVYA010000167.1 GCA_028708865.1 Desulfovibrio sp.
TTCCGATCTCAACCTTGCGAAACGAATGCATACCCCGCCACTGTGGCTTAAGGTAGCAGCCGGGATATAAAATGTAAAACCTCACGGCCACGCGGGAGCCCTTGCAAGACTGGCAAAGGCGTGCATGTCGTTGCCGCCCCTGGTCTGCTCCGGGCCCGGCCCGCGGGGATCACCCCTGGCGGGCCTGCTCCGCAGCCTTGGCTTCGTCGTGTTCGATGGGGATGAGCTGTCCCAGCCCGGCAATGTGCATGACCTCTTCCACCAGTTCCTGAGGACGGTACAACACAAGACGCCGGTCCTTGGCGGCCAGCTCCCGCGCATTGCGCAACAAAAGGCCCATGCCCATGGACGCCATGAAGGTCACGCCGCCCATGTCCACGACAACGGGCAGATCGCCCTGGCCCACGCCGCGATTGAAGGCTTCTTCGATCTCCTTGATGCCCGCCGCATCCATGCGGCCCGACAACGTCACGCGGCGCAAACCGTCCGCGTCCTCCAAAACAGAGAACTCCATTCCCCCTCCTTTGCGCTCCCGCAGTGGGCAACGGGCACGCCGTGGCATTATGTATCCGGGTTTTCGGGGGAAGGCAACCAGAGCAACGGATTTGGACGACTCCAATGCGATGCCCCTTGCGGTAAATCAGGCGTGGCAGGCAGGCGCTCCAGGGGCTCGGGCTCTTGAAATCCCGGCTTCCGGTCCGGGCGGCCAGGCGTTTTCCAGTCCCGGCCATGGCGGAAATTTGAAACGCCTCCGCAAACTCCGCCCGATAGGCGCACGAAAGAGTCAATCCCGTTTGACCACGGCCAGGGTAATATCGTCCTCGCAGCCGACCCCGCCGCAAAAACGCTCCAAGGCATCCAGCACGGCCTGGACAATCTCGGCGGCGCTCCGGTCCGCATTGCGCCGCACCACGTCCAGCATGCGCGCCCGGCCAAAGGACTCTCCGTCCGCGTTCACGGATTCCCAGACCCCATCCGTGGCCAGCAGGGCAAACTGGCCGCGCCGATCAAAGCCCAGCTCCTGCTCCTGAAAGGTCGCGTCCTCCAAAAATCCAAGGCTGACGCCTTCGCCGCGCAGTTCCTCGAATTCTCCGGTCCAGGGATCGTAAAGCCAGGCGGGCTCGTGCCCGGCCCGCACCCAGCGCACCACGCCCCGCCGGGTGTCGAATTCCGCGCAGAACAGGGTCATGAATCGTCCTGTGGGGGCCACATCGTCATAGAGCCGACGGTTCACCAGGGCCACGCGTTCACACAGTTCGCGCCGGGTTTCCGAGGCGGCGCGCAGCATGGCCCGCACCGTGGCCATGAGCAGGGCCGGAGCCGCTCCATGGCCGGAAACGTCGCCCACGGCCACGGCCAGCACCTTGCCGTCATGCCCGGGCAGGGCAAAGGCGTCGTAATAGTCCCCGCCGGTTTCATCGCAAAAGACGATGGTTCCGGACACGTCCAGCCCGGGCACCTGCGGAGGCCGCCGAGGCACTAGGTTTTGCTGTACCTCCCGGGCCAAAGCCATGCTCCGGCTCAGACGCACGTGATCCTCCAGCTTGGGAACGGTCTCGTTAAAGGCCTGCACCAACAGATCGCGCTCGTCCCGGGTCCGCATATCCAGCCGGGCCGAATAGTCCCCCCCGGCCAGACGCTGCCACGCGCCCACCATGAGCATGACCATGTCCGAAGCCCGTTTGGCACCCAAAAAGGAAAGCAGGGCCGCGCCCGCCACCACGACCAGGGCCGCCAGCAGCGCGGTGCTGCGCTGGGCCGCGGCATGGGCGGTCACGTCCTTGCGCAGCCTGTCCGGCACGGTCATGGCCACGGCCTTGGGTACCACCAGGAGAAACGCGGTGCTGCCCTCCACCGGGGAAAAAGCCCAGATGGCGGGCCGCCCCTCGTATTCCATCTCCAGGCTGCCGGCCCCTCCTCCACGGATGCGCTCCACGAGCCCGGCAAATTCCGGATCATCCACGGGCCGCATCCACCGGTAATCCACGGGAGCATCGGCCCGCTCCGCATTTTGAAACAAATGCCGCTCGGCCATGATTTGCAAGCCGAGATCCTGCCGCTGCGGGTCGATCCGCGCACTGACGAGAAAGGAGCGCATTTCTTCGGACCATTGCGAGGCCAGGCGCGCCTCCTGCAAAAACCAGCTCACGGGAGCCTCGATGCCCGCCACTCCGGCAAAACGGCCTTCCGGACCGTACAGGGGACGGTTCAGGGCGATGAGCACCCGCCCGGTATTGCGGCTATACAGCAGCCCGGACCATTCGGTCTTGCCCGACTCCCGCGCCCGCCCGTACCAGGCGGCCTTCCGGAGGTCCAACCCCTCGGGATACCCGCCGAACCCCGGGTAGGCCATACTCACCCCGCTCTCCAGGGCCACGTAGACCCTATGGGCCGCGTACCCGGAAAACCCGAAGATATCCCGGCACACGGGCGTAAGCCGGGAAAGCCGGGCCAAATCGGGCGCGGCGCGGCGCGGTTCCACCCCGGCCGCCTTCATGAACACGGGGTGCCCGAAGCTCACGGGCATGGGTCGCACCCCTTCGGGCGTGCGGCGGGTGTAGCGCCGGTCCTCGGTAAGATCGCCCGGAGCGCGAAGAGGCTGCTCAAAATCCTTGCTGTAGTAGACGCGGGGAGCGAGCACGAACGGACGCTCCAAAAGCTGCTCCGCCTCCACGGCCAGGGAACGCAAGGCAAAGGTCAGGGCAGACATGCCCCGCAGCACGGACTTGGAGGCGTTTTCCGCGTCCTGCTCCAGCTGCTTGGTCACCATGCGAGTGATTTCCCGGCCCGCCACGTCGGAAACCGTGCTCTCCAGGCGCTGGGTGCCACGCTGCATGATCCAGCCGGCGGTCAGGAGCGGCACCAGGCTGATGAACAGCAGGGCAATAAAGTATTTCCAGCGGATGGGCACGGTGCGGCGGGCTCCCGTTCAACAATTGTACGCGATTTCAATGCACTGACAAAGTCGATCCACACCAGACAGACGCGGCATCGGCAAGAACGGCATTGCCGGAGCATTCCAAACAATACAGCACGTGTGGCCAGGATTACCGTGCTTTTTAACGCGAAGCAATGCCCGTGCTCTGGTATTTTCCATTGGTTCGTGGCAAACTGCCCCCAAAGAAGAGGGGCAAAAACCATGTTGTGGCACGAGACATGGCGTGTTGTTCTGTTGCTGGCGGCTTTCCTGCTGCCGGCCCAGACCGTGGTGCAGGCCAAAGAGGCCTGCACCATCAGGCTGCTCACGGAAAATGAGCCGCCCTTCAACTTTCCCGGCGAGCACGGTCCTCAGGGGTTCACCGTGGATGTTGTACGGGAACTTCAAGAACGCACCGGCACCAAAGGACAAATCATTATCCTCCCCTGGGCCCGCGCCTATGCGGCCGCACTTACCGAACCGGACACGGGCCTGTTCACGGTCAGTCGCATTCCAGAACGGGACTCCCTGTTTCAATGGGTAGGGCCGGTCATGGTCAGCAGTTGGGGGCTCTACGCCCGCCCTGAATCCAATCTACATCTGGAAAACCTGGAAGACGCCCGCCAACTCAGCGGCATCAGCGTCTACCGCTCCGACGTGCGCGAAGAGTACCTGCGCCAGGCCGGTTTCGTGAACCTGCACACCTCTCCGGCCTTTGCCAACAGCGTACGGATGATGCTCAGCGGGCGGGTGCCTGTTGTCGTTGCCGGAGAAATCGACATTGACCACCAATTACAACGAATGGGCCTGCCGCCGGAAACAGTGGAACGTGTGCTCACCTTGAAGCATACAAGTCAGTACATCGCCTTTTCCCTGCAAACCGAACCAGAACTGGTACGACGCTGGCAACAGGCGCTGGAAGAAATGCATGCCGACGGCACCCTGGCGCGCCTTCACGCCCGCTGGCTCCCGGCCGCTACTCTGGAAAACCTGAAATCACTTCCGGCTCTGCCGTAACCATGCTATGAAGTCATTGCGAGGTGAAGATGACTCCTCAACGCACGAAACAATCCCTTTCCAGAAACTTAACGGTCAGCCTAGTGGCGGCTGTGGTCATCCTGGTGGCGGCCATGTTCGGCGTGCAGCATTGGAACCTCGCACGCCAGGCCTCGGCCGAGCTGGAAATCAAGGCGGACAATTACGCGGACGAACTGGCCGAAATCCTGGCCATTCCCATGTGGACCCTGGACACCACCAACGTGCGCCACGTGGGCCAGGTCTATGAGCGCAACGAATTGTTCTCCCGTCTGCGCATCACGGACTCCCGGGGCGAGGTGCTCTTCCAATACGAGGCGAACGACCTCGACGCCGAGGAAATCCACCGCGCCCGCAGCATCACCTTTGAAGGGCACGCCATCGGCCATCTGGACATGGCGCTCTCGCTGGCCTCCAGCCAAAAAACCGCCAGCCAACTTCTCTACGCCACCATCATCAACATCGCGGCCACGGCCGCAGCCCTGCTGGCGGCCACGGGGCTGTTGCTGCGCATCTTTCTCCGGCGGCCGCTCACCGAACTGGAACAGGCCATGGACCACGTGGCCCGGGGCGACTTCAGCCAGCCCATGACCGGACCACGCTATGCCGAGCTGGAGCGCATCGTGGACTCGTTCCAGAAAATGTCCGCCACCATCCGCGCCCGGGAGGAATCCCTGCGCAAGGTCAACGAAGCCCTGTCCATCAGCGAACAGCGACTGAACATGGCCATCACCGCGGCCAACGACGGTCTCTGGGACTGGAACCTGCCGCAAAACGACTCCTACTATTCGCCCCGCTGGTACACCATGCTGGGCTACGATCCCAACTCCATGCCCTCCACGCTGGACACTTGGGAGAACCTGATCCACCCCGACGACAAGGCGCGTGTGCGCCAGGCCCTGGACGACCATCTCCAAAACGGCGGAGAAGAGTTCACCGCCGAGTTCCGCATGCAGACCAGCGACGGAGACTACCGCTGGATCCTGACCCGCGGCCAGGTCACGGAAAGGGATTCGGACGGCACCCCCCTGCGCATGACAGGGACGCACCAGGACATCACGGAACGTAAAGAAGCCGAAGCCCTCCGCGAAGAACTCATCAATGAAATGGAAGAAAAGAACGCGGAGCTGGAACGATTCACCTACACGGTTTCCCACGACCTCAAAAGCCCGCTCATCACCATCAAGGGCTTTCTGGGGATGCTCCAGCGCGACCTGGAGCGCGGTGATAAGGAACATATCACCAAAGACATGGACCGCATCAGCCAAGCGGCGGACAAAATGCAGCAGCTCCTGGACGAGCTGCTGGAACTCTCCCGCGTGGGACGGCTGAACAACCCGCCCGAGGACGTGGAGCTGACCACCCTGGCCCACGAAGCCGTGGAACTGGTGGCCGGGCAGATCACAGAACAGGGCGTGGCAGATCGGAAGAGCACAC
>JAQVYA010000040.1 GCA_028708865.1 Desulfovibrio sp.
GTGATGGCGCAGTCGCGGCCCTTGGGCGAGGTGGTGGTCACCTGGCCGGGCATGGTGGTCCAGCTCATCTGGCCGCCGGTCATGCCGAAGTTGGTGTTGTTGATGGCGATCATGGTGATGTTCTCATTGCGGTAGGCCGCGTTGAGCGTCTCGGCGATGCCGATGCTGTAGGCGTCGCCGTCACCTTGATAGGCAATGATGGTGGTGTCCGGGCAGACGCGCTTCATGCCCGTGGCCACGGCCGAAGCCCGGCCATGGGGGCAGTGCAGCCGGTCCGTGACCAGTCCGCCGCCCAGCAGGCTGGAACAGCCCACCCCGATGGGGAAGATGATGTTCTCCTGCTGGTCCAGTTCCTCCAGACATTCCGCAATGAGCCGGATGACGATGCCGTGTCCGCAGCCGGGGCAGAAGGACATGGCGTTGCCGATCAGCGCGGGGACCTTTCTTTCCTTGGCCATTAGTACGCCTCCTTCAACTCGCCGTTCATGATCCGGGCCAGTCCCTCTTTGGTGGACTTGATCGACGGCACGCCGTAGACGCAGGGCAGGCACCAGGTGGGCACGTTGCGCTCGCGGAAGGTCTTTTTCACGGTCAGGGCCACGTCGTCGATGAGCTGGCCCGTGGCGTTGGCTTCCACGGAGATGAAGCCCTTGACCGCGGGATTGACCTCGGCAAAGGCCTTTTCCGGGAAGGGCCAGGTGGTGATGGGACGAATGAAGCCCACTTTCTTTCCTTCGGCGCGCAGTTCCTCCACCGCGCCCTTGACCGAACGTCCGGGCAGTCCGTAGGCCACAAACACGTACTCCGCGTCTTCCACGTAGCCGGACTCCCAACGCTGCTCATTAGCCTTGATCAAGGCGTGCTTCTCGTTGAGCTGGACGGCCTCGTCCATGGAGTTGCGATCGAAGATGCCGATCTTCTTGTAGCTGTACTTGCCGTCCAGGGCCCAGGAATGGCGCTCGGGCTCGATGAACTCGGGCAGATCGCACGGCTCCATCATCTGGCCCAGGGCGCCCTCGGTCATGAACACGGTGACGATGCGGTACTTTTCCGCCAGCTCAAAGGCCGGAGCCATGAGGTCCACGGCTTCCTGAATGCTGGACGGGGTGAGCACGATGCAACGGTAGTCGCCGTTGCCGCCGCCGCGCGACGCGCGGAAGTAGTCGCACTGGGAGGAGTACAGGGTGCCCAGGCCGTTGCCGTAGCGCACCACGTTGATGACCACGCAGGCCAGTTCCTCATCCGAAATGCAGGAGATGCCCTCCTGCTTGAGGCTGATGCCGGGGCCGGAAGAGGCCGTCAGCGCGCGGTATCCGCAGGCGGACGCGCCCATGATCATATTGATTCCGGACAATTCGCTCTCGGCCTGGATGAAGCTGCGCCCCAATTCGGGCAAACGTCCCGAGAGGTACTCCATGATTTCGGTGGAGGGAGTGATGGGGTAGCCCGCGTAGAGCTGCACCCCGGCCCGCACCGCGGCCTCGGCAATGGCGATGTTTCCTTTCATCATATCGCCCATTTTATCGACCTCCGGCGTCTTGGGGTTGTTTCACGATGGCGAACACCCCGTCAGGACACATGGTGTAGCAGATGCCGCACCTGACGCACTTTTCCTCGTCCACGCAGGCAAAATTATAACCTGCTTCGTTGAACTCGGGGGAAAAGCTGATGGCGTCGTTTGGGCAGTGCGCAGCGCAAAGTCCGCACTGCTTGCACCGTTCCGATTTGACAATGATGGATTCCATAGCAATCCTCGTCACAGTTGCTTCCTGCGGCTTACCAATTAAGCCGCAAATGTTAATTCGTCTGTTCCTGCACCTTGCGAGCCAGGGTCTTCTTGTAGCGGAAGGTCAGCAGAGCACTGATCACACCAATGGCGCAGACGACGATGTTGTAGGTGAAGATCATGTTGTAGGCGTTGTTGCCGTACGTATCGATCCAATGGCCGAACAGAATGAAAATGAACAGGTCCGGGGAGTATCCGATGGCACAGACGATGCCCGCGGTAATGGCCGCGTACTTCACCGGAATCTGCACTTCGGAAGGCACGGCAAACATGGCGCCGCGGGCGGAGAAGGTCAGTACACTCATGAGCAGCATCAGAGCGATGGCCATAGACAGGGGCGTTCCTTCGGGCAGGAACAGGATGGTCAGCAGCACGCCGATGGCACCCAGCCAGCTCACGAACAGCACCTTGGTCACGGAGTTGAACTTGTCACCCAGGTAGCCGCCCAGAGGGCTGAAGCCGAAGCGGATCACGTACTGACGCAAAATGGCCAGCCAGCCGGAGAAGGCCACGGTCACGCCGAGTACGTTGGTGAAATACGGCGTGAAGTAGGACAGGGAGCAGTACAGGGTGTAGGTGGCGAACACGGCGATCCCCGAGAACCAGGTGCCGGGGCAGCTCAGCACGATGAAGAAGTCCTTCAGGGTGATGCTGGCCTTGTTTTTGTTCGCTTCCTGTTCATCGCTGCCGCGGCGGGACATGGCCTTGGCCGGGCTGTCCACCAGGTAGTAGAGCACGCCGGAGCAGATCACGCCGCACACGCCGAAGAAGATGAGCACGGATTTGAAACCGAGCACTTCGTTGATGTAGCGGGCAAAAATCCACATGGCACCCGCGTTGATGATCACGCTGCCGATGCCGGCAAAGGATTCGGCCAGTCCAAAGGCCTTGCCCTGGCGGGTCTCATCCACGAGCAGGCGAACCACTTTGATATGCGCCGGGAACAGCAGGAACAAGGCGGAGATGGCGAAACCAAAGAAGGCAAACACCGCAAAGGTGTAGTTCAGGTTGTAGGCCAGCAGAATGGACAAAATGGACGTGCCCATCAGGCCGGTGATGTACATGGTCTTATGGTTGTAGCGGTCCGAAAGAATACCGCCAAAAGGGGCTCCCGCAATGTTGCCGATGCCAAAGATGGCGATCAACGTACCAAGCTGGGCGTTGGTGGCGCCCAGGGCGTGCAGGGTGGGGTCATAAAACACGTACTGCACAAAGGGAACGGCGTAGGCGATGGCATAGGCCATGCCGGCAAAAAACAGCGTGATGAACACGCGCGGGCTGAAACCAAGACTCTTTTGCATTGCTCCACTCCTCAGGTTGCGTTGCCGTTTCGGGTTGACGAACGACTTGGCATCGTATCCCAGCTATTCAAATATATTGAATAAACGAGCTACGATACTATGACTGTGCCAAAAGGCAGGCCAGGGCGATGGAATTGATCTTCACCTCGGCAGTGTCGGACCGCGATCCAAGCACCACGGGGTGGGTCGTTCCGAGCACCAAGCCGGCCCATTTCGCTTTGTTCAGGGTCAGCCAGGATTTACCCAGGGCATTGCCCGTTTCAATGTTGGGGGCCAACAGCAGGTCCACCTCACCGCTGACCTGGCTGTCGATGCCCTTGTGCTCGGCGGCATGACGGTCAAAGGCCACGTCAAAAGCAATGGGACCTTCCACGACGCAGGGCCCGAACACTCCCTCCCCTGCCAGACGCACCAGCTCGGCCGCATCCACCGTGGCCTGCACCTTGGGGTGCACCACTTCGTTGGCCGTAAGCGCCGCCACCTTGGGCGACTCGAATCCCAGACGGCGCATAGCAGCCAGCGCGTTGATCAGAATGTCCTTTTTCTGCTCCAAATCCGGGGCCACATTGATGCCGCTGTCGCTACAGAAAATGAGCTTATGGTACTGGGGCACCTCGTACACGGCCAGCGCACTGAGCAGTCCGCCGCTACGCAGGCCGTTTTCGCGGTCCAGAATGGCGCGCATGTAGTGGGCCGTATTGATGGCCCCCTTCATGAGCACGTCGGCCCGCCCCTCACGGACCTCGCGCACGGCCAGAAAAGCGCTCTGCTCCGGGCCCTCACCCGGAATGAGCTTGTATTCCTCAAGCCCCACGGCCTGGGCCGCCTCGCGCACGGGGCCTTCAGCGCCCACAAGCACAGGGTGGACAAAGCCCATGTCCGCCGCCATCTTCACGGCCTGGAGCAGCTCCTGGTCCTCGGCCGCGGCCACGCAAAGCCGGAAGACCCGGCCGCTCTGCACCTTGCGGATCAATTCCTGAAAATCAGCTATCATTATAGATACTCCAACGAACGAACATTAATACTCGGCAGGCTGCTCAGCGCCGCTCAGCACGCGCAGCGCGCCCAGGGCCAGGGCCTGCATTTCCATTTCCCCGGGGACCACGGCCACCTCGGCCAGCCAACCCACGCGGTCGCGGATCATGCGCACAATGAGCTCGGAATGGGCGATGCCGCCAGTGACGATGATACGGTCCACCTTGCCGCGCAGGGCCGCGGCATATCCGCCGATATCCTTGCAGGTCTGGTAGACAAAGGCGTCCAGCACCACAAAGGCCTCGGGATCGTTCCCAACGCAGCGGCGTTCGATTTCGATCATGTCCTTGGTCCCAAGGTAGTCGAACATGCCGGCCTGGGTGCTGATCTTGCGCACTAGCTCCTCATGGGTGTAGCGCCCGCTGAAGCAGAGCTGCACCAGCGGATACGCAGGCAGAGAACCGCAGCGCTCCGGAGAGAAGGGACCGTTGGAACGTCCCCCGCTGCCGTCCACCATGCGGCCCTCGCGATGGGCGGCAATGGAAATGCCCGAACCAAGATGGGCCACAATGAAGTTGAAGTCCTTGTACTCTCCGCCCATTTCCCGGGCCACCTTGCGGCAGACCGCCTTGTGGTTCAGGGCGTGCAGCCAGCTGGGCCGCTCGATTTCCGCCAGGCCGGAAAGCCGGGCCACGGCGTCGAATTCGTCCACGGACACCGGGTCCACGATGAAGGACGGGATGTTCAGGGGCGCGGCGATGTCCCGAGCCAGAACCGGACCCAGGTTGGAAGGATGTTCGCCGTTGACCGCATTGCGCAGGTCCTCCACCATCCGGTCGTTCACCGCATAGGTGCCGCCGGAAACGGACCGCAGCAGCCCGCCCCGCCCCACCACGGCGTCAAGCTCCCCAAGGGGGAGCCCGTGCTGCTCCAAGGTTTGGAGAATGGCCTGCCTGCGCAGCGGCAGTTGTTCAAACACAGTGGCGAACTGGTGCAGTTCGTCCTCGGCGTGCTTGACGTTGACGTTGAGCAGTTCCTCCTGATCCGCAAATACAGCGATCTTGGTGGAGGTCCCGCCCGGGTTGATGGCCAGAATCTTCATAATTCTGCGCTCCCTGGCTATTCTACGGACACAACAGTCCGTAAACGGGTTGAAGGTTGTCGAATCTATCGGGCGGCCAAGGCCGCCGGGTCCTTACCGGCTGCCAGGGCAGGATTTGTTGCCGCCGAGCCGCCCCGTACCGGAATAACCGTAAAAAAGTACGTTGATTCCGGTAAATGGAGGGGCCTCGCCTGCAAATCCTGCCAGCGGTCCATGTTCACGGCCCCGCAAAATCCTTCACAACAGCGTGGTGATCTCCGCGGCCACCTCCCGCAAACGGCGGGCCAGCACATCGGGATCCCAGGAGCGAATGCGTGGGGTGGGGCCGGAAATACTTATGGCCGCCACCACGTGCCCTTCGGAGTTGAAGATGGGCACGCCCACGCAGGTGAGCCCCACTTCCTGCTCCTCGTCGTCCATGGCATACCCCGCCTCCCGCACCCGGCCCAACTCCTCCACCAGTTCCTGAGGGCTGGCGATGGTCTTGCCGGTAAAGCGGGTAAAGGGATACTTTTCCAGGGCCTGGACATCCACGTCCCGAGCAAAGGCCAGCAGGCACTTGCCCACGGACGAGCAATAGCAATCCATGCTCGTGCCCACCTTGGGGCTTACGGAAAGCACGTTGGCCTTGCTATCCTCCTTGACCACGATGGTACTGCGGTAGACGCCCTCGGGGGTACGCTCGAGCACCGAAACGTTCACGGCCTCGTTGAACTCCTGGCCCAGCTGCTGGGCAAAGGGCTTGAACACGTCGTAAAATCCGATCTTCTTGGACATGGAAAAGAGGCTCACGCCCAACGAATATTTCCCGGACTCCGGATCCTGCATCACGAAGCGGCGGCTTTCCAGCGTGGCCAGCGTGCGGAACACGGTGCTCTTATGCATGCCCAGGTCTTTGCTGATCTGCGAAACCCCCACCGGGCCATCCACCCGGTTGATGTAGAGAAGCACGTCCAAAGCGCGCTCCACCGCGTTGATGAGATTCGACATTCTGCGTTACCCCTTTTCTCTCTTACGAAACGCTGCCCGCGGCTGCGACCGTCGCAGGTAGCGCCTTTTCTATACGTTGTTGTAGCGGTCCCCGGTGCGGATCAGGCGGACCAAGGAAAAGGCCGCTCCGATGATCACCAGCGTGATGGGGGTTCCGCCCAGGTAGGTCAGGGTCTTCATGCCGTCCAGACCGGAGAACACCAGCATGATGAAGGCCAGGGCACCAATGATGGCTCCCCAGGCCACCTTGAGGAATACCGGAGCTTCCTGGTTGTCCTCGGTCAGATTCGTGGAGGTGAGCGACGCCATGGCGTTGGTGGACGAGTCCGCCGCTGTCACGAAGGAGACCAGCACGATGAAGAGAAACAGCGGCACCACGAATTGGCCCAGAGGCAGGTTCTCGAGCAGGATGTACACGGCTTCGTCAATTCCCGTGGCAATGCTGGCCTGCAAGTCCACTCCGCCCACCAGCTGCTGCCAGATGGCCGTGCCGCTGAATACGGACGAATGGATGAACACAAAGATCACGGGCAGGATTACGTTGGTGCTCAGGAACTGCCGCACTGTGTATCCGCGGGAAATGCGCCCCAGGAACAAGGCTGAGATGGGGGCCCAGATCATATAGTTGGCAAAGGAGAACACGGTCCACTGCTGGGGCCACGAGTCCTCCCGGAAAGCGTCCGTAATCAGCGAGCGGGTGAAGAACTCATCCACAAAAGTACCGAACGATTCGGTGCTCAAATCCAGGATGAACACCGTGGGCCCGGCCAGAAACGCGAACACGATAAGGATAAGAAACAACTTTGCGTTGAATTCGGAGGCCATGCGCATGCCACGCAAAACCCCGCTCACGGAAGTCATGATGCAGATGGCCACCACGGTGCTGAGCAAAAAGGCCCACAGCCCCGGCGTATTTTCCAGGCCGGGCAGCACCCGGGAAAGCCCCCTGGCGAGCATGAGCACGCCCGTACCCAACGACGTGCCCATGCCCAAAGCCAGCGCGTACAATGAAATCACGTCAACAACGTTCCCGACCCCGCGATTGGCGCGGCTACCCAGGATGGGGTACAGGATCGATCCCAGGCTGAACGGCCGCTTGAGATTGTAGTAGCAGACCGCGAACACCAGGGCCGGAAGCGCGTTGATCGCATAGGGGATCAATCCCCAGTTCATGTACATGGAGGAGAGCGAAAATTTCGCTGCTCCATAGGAGTTTGGTTCTAAGCCGAAAGACGCCGGCGGAGCCAGCATGTCTTGAAGCGGCTCAACAATTGGCCAGAAAAGGATGTTGATGGCGATGGTGGTGCACAGGGTGATGGAAAACCATTGCCAGCGGTCCAGCATGGGCTTGGCATCCTTGCCGCCGATGACCACGTTGCCGAACTTGGAAAAATAGGCAACGGCCACCACGATAAGACAGAACAGCCCGGTGGAAGAAAACAGCCAGCTGAAGTTGCCCAAAATATAACGCTGCCCTTCGGAGACTACCTTTTCAAAGGTTTCCGGAAAAAGCAGCGCCACAGCAATGGAAGCCGTGATCAACAAAAAGGGAATCCAGAAAATTCTGTGATTCAGACCACGTTCTTCCACCACTTGCTCCCCATAACTCGCTTGCAGGCCAGAGATACTCATAACTTGCTCCCATGGTATCCAGTATTGATCCGCAATCGGCGGATCCGCCTACGCACCCAGCAACATCCATTGTCACTGTTTTTGGTTTTCGCGGGTTCCCGACGCCGCGCCCCCCTTGCCAGCTCCCTGCGGGAGCCGGTGCGTCCCTCTTCGTTCTGCTCAGTAGAACGACGTTCTAAAAGCTGTTTCCTTTCCCCTACGAGACCCCCGAAACTTCGTCAAGCTCTTTTACAAAAAACTTGATTATGGATTTTTTTCATCTGTGTTTTCAATGAAGTGTATTGTCACCATGAACACATATCCGGCTCATTACCACGATCCGGCACCGAAAACCCCACCCACGACCACTGTTGAATCGGGAGAGTTCCCCAATAAAACCCGAACCAACCGTGCTGTTCTCAGCGATATCAAGACCCTTTTGCCACCGCCTTTCCGGCCAGACCAGGAGGAGCTCCCCCACAAGAAAAAGCCCGGCAGACTGCTGTCCGCCGGGCCGTGTTCATGTCGTTCAGAAAGCTTGTTATTCCATAGCATCCAGGTCGGGCATGTCGCGCACCACCCGCACATCAAAGAGCATGCTCGTGGAGAAGGTGGCCGCATCGATGAACACCTCCACGCTCTTTTGGCAGGGCAGCAAATGGTCAAATCCAATGCTGGTCTGCCCGGGGCTTTCCAGGAACATGACCTTTTGCCCGTCCACAAAAAGCTCTACCACCAGATCGGTGTTGCCCATGCGGGAATACGTGTCGCGCCAGATATAGGAATAGTTGCCCTGAATGCTGCGGATGGCGGCGGCCCGGATTTCAAGCTTCACGGGCGTACCTTGCTCGGTGGTGTAGCTTCCAACCCATCGGGATTGGAACACCTTGGTAAGGAAGGCGTCGCCTTCGGTCCCCTTGCGCATGGGCACAGAGTCCACCTTGAGGTTGTCGGCCAATACGATGGTGGAAGTGGAAGCGGAGGCGGCCAAGGCCGCTCCTGCCAGGAAGACCGCCAGAATGACGCCCGTGAGCATGGATGCGATGCGCATAGTCTACTCCTTTTCAGTCATGTTTTTTCAATCAATGTATCTCTGTCCCTCGGTCGTTGCTGGTAAGATCATCCACCACTCCCCAAGGGGTGCATTTGGTTTCCGAAAGCTTGCGCTACGGCTTGCAGCTCGCTTTGTCGCCGTCCGAGGCCGGAGCCTCTTTCCAGGGGGAGAATGTGGCCGCCTTGGTCCGGCAGACCAGCCCATAGCCCAGACTCAAGGCCAGGATCACCGCGCCCAGGGACAACACCTCCAGATGCGTGATCACGGAAAAATCCAGAACAATGACCTTTCGGGCCGCAGCCATGAGCGCGGTGGAAAGCACAAGTTTGAGGTGAATCATTTCCGATTCCAGGTAGATGACAATATTGGCGAAGATTTCAATGGCGATGAGTACCGCCATGAAAGCGCCGAAGGTGGCCAGGATGTCGTTGATGTTCAACAAAAACACCGGCGGCGTGGTCATGCGCTGGTAGAGCACCCAGACCACATCGAAAATGCCCCAGATGATCACCAGGGTCATGAGGATGGCCAAGAGCTTCACCGAGACGCGCACCACGCTCCAGAGCTTGCGAATCAACGGGTCGGAATGGGGATTGGGCATCGGTTTACCTCGGGCGCCTTGCAGGTTCCATCTTTGCGGCACGGCCCGCGCCACAATATCCCCTTGAGGATACCGCACCGCCCGCCGGGACTTACGGATTATCTCGCGCTTTTCCGGTGAAAAGTCAATGAATTATTCCTGCGGGGACATGCAGTTAACTCCGTTACCGACTTGACGCAGGACTTTTTTTGCGCCATTTGGCATACTAGGAAAACGTTTAGCCTCTTCCTGTTGTTGCACGGCAAACAAGCGCGGAATCCCTGCCCGCGCAGGAGGACGAATGGAAACGCTTCTGGAAAAACATTGGCACCGTCTCGACGCGAAACAGACCGCGGAACTTTTCAGTGTGGATCCGGACAGGGGGCTGGATCGATTTGAGCACGAGAGCCGGCTCAAGCACTTTGGAGAAAACGTTATTTCCGGCAAACGCTCCAAAACCACTTTGGAACGTTTGCTTCTGCAATTCCACCAGCCCTTGGTTTATATCCTCCTGGTGGCAGGTGGCATTACCGCTGCTCTCCAGGAATGGGTGGACGCTGGCGTCATCCTTGGCGTGGTCCTGGTGAACGCTCTGGTCGGTTTCTTTCAGGAAGCCAAGGCCGTAAAGGCCCTCAACTCCCTGGCCGAGTCCATGAAGGTGGAAGCTACCGTGCTGCGCTGCGGGGAGAGCCTGCGCATCGACGCTTCCCAGCTCGTGCCCGGGGACGTGGTTTTGCTTCGCTCGGGCGATAAAGTCCCCGCGGACTTGCGCCTGGTTTCTGCCCGGGAACTACGCGTGGACGAATCAACCCTTACCGGCGAATCCGTGCCCGTGGAGAAACAGAACACGGTCTGCGCGCACCAGGCCGTGCTGGCGGAACGCTCCTGCATGGTTTTTGCCGGGACCCTGGTAAACTACGGACAGGGACGCGGCATTGTGGTGGCCACAGGCAACCGCACGGAAATCGGCATGATCTCCGGCATGGTGGAATCCGCTGACGAACTGGAAACCCCGTTGACCCGCAAGATCACCAAATTCAGCCATACTCTGCTGGTGGCCATTCTGGCTTTGGCCGCTGCCTCATTCCTGCTGGGAATCCTGCGCAACGAGCCTGCCTCGGAGATGTTCATGGCCGCGGTGGCCCTGGCTGTCGGCGCCATTCCCGAAGGTCTTCCCGCTG
Organism: Desulfovibrio sp.; assembly: GCA_028708865.1. GTDB lineage: Bacteria > Desulfobacterota > Desulfovibrionia > Desulfovibrionales > Desulfovibrionaceae > Paucidesulfovibrio. The sequence continues at coordinate 10,581 of JAQVYA010000040.1, forward strand.
CTGTGACCATTATTCTGGCTCTGGGCGTCTCCCGCATGGCCGGACGCAAGGCCATCGTACGAAGACTCCCGGCCGTGGAAACCCTGGGCGGCACCACAGTGATCTGTTCGGACAAAACGGGAACGCTTACGGAAAACCAGATGACCGTGCAGGCCATTTTTGCCGGAGGCCAGAACTATCGCGTGAGCGGCACAGGATATTCCCCCAAAGGGGACGTGTTCCCGGATCGGGAGGGCAACGAAACCATGGACAATCAGGCCTTGCGCGCCTGCTTGCTGGCCGGAATGCTCTGCAACGACGCCCGTATCCGTAAAGACGGGGACCGGCTGACGGCCGATGGCGACCCCACCGAGGCAGCGCTTTTGGTTTCCGCGGCCAAGTTCGGGCTTGAGCGCGAGGACGAAAAAAAGACGGCGCCGCGGCGCGACGAGATTCCATTTGAATCCGAGCTGCAATATATGGTCACCCTGCATGGTCAGGGCCAGGATTCCAGCGCTCCGGACATGGCCTACATGAAGGGCGCGGTGGAGCGGGTGCTGGACTGCTGCGAAACCGCTCTGGCCCCGGACGGCGGAACCCAGCCCCTGGATCGGGAACAGATTCTGGAGATGCAAAACCAGCTGGCCTCCAAAGGCTTGCGCGTCCTGGCCCTGGCCCGCAAACCTTTGCCCGGCCACTCCGGCCTGAACCGCGAAGACGTGGCCCAGGGCATGGTCTTTCTCGGCCTGCAAGGCATGATCGACCCGCCCAGGCCCGAGGTCATGCAAGCCATTGCCGCCTGCCACAAGGCAGGCGTGTCCGTGAAGATGATCACCGGAGATCATGCGGTTACAGCCCAGGCCATCGGTACCCAGCTCGGCCTGTGCGGCGGTCCGGGGCTTCCCGGCCAGGCCTGCCCGGTCATCACGGGCCGGGAAATCGCTGCCATGAACGACAAGGAACTCATTGGCCGGGTAACGGACGTCCCTGTCTTTGCCCGGGTTTCGCCGGAACAAAAGCTCCGTCTGGTCATGGCCTTGCAGGCTCTGGGCGAAGTCTGCGCCATGACTGGGGACGGCGTGAACGACGCTCCGGCCCTGAAGCAGGCCAATATCGGCATAGCCATGGGCATCAGCGGCACGGAAACGGCCAAGGAGTCCGCCGACATGGTGCTCACGGACGACAACTTTGCCACCATCGAAGCCGCGGTGGAGGAAGGCCGCTGCGTGTTTTCCAACCTGGTCAAATTCATTGCCTGGACCCTGCCCACCAACGCGGGAGAGGGCCTGGTCATCCTTACGGCCATTCTCTTCGGGGCTACCCTGCCCATTCTCCCGGTGCAGATTCTCTGGATCAACATGACCACGGCGGCCTGCCTCGGTATGATGCTGGCCTTCGAACCCATGGAACCGGGCATCATGGACCGACCTCCCCGGCGGCCGGACCGGCCCATTCTCGACAAGGTGATCCTGCGGCGCGTGGGCATGGTCAGCGTGCTGCTGCTCATCTCGGCATTCGGCCTCTTTGAATGGGAAATGGCCCACGGCGCGTCCGTGGAAAAGGCGCGGACCATGGCCGTGAACGTGTTCATCGTTGTGGAGGCGTTTTATCTCTTCAACGCGCGCTCGTTTCGGCGTTCCCCACTGGCCCTGGGCCTGCGCACCAACCCCTGGGTTCCTGTGGGCGTGGGCGTTATGCTGCTGCTCCAGCTCGTCTATACGTACACGCCGTTGATGAACACGCTGTTCTCCAGCGCGCCCATCAGCCTGACGGACTGGCTCAAGATCGGCCTTTGCGGCCTGGTGGTCTTCCTGCTCGTGGAGTTTGAAAAAAAACGCACCAGCGCGGGCATCTAACCTCCCGTAATCATCAGAACCCCACTGTCCCGGCGACCCCCATGGGCCGTCGGGATTTTTTGTGCCGGTTGCCAGCCCCGTAAAAATGCCATAGACAATACGCGCAAGAGTATGGTCCTGACCGGATTGTTTCCGAGAGGACCATCCCGGTCCGCAGGGCGGACTCAGAAGTCCTCACCTTTACCAGGAAGCATACCATGCAGAAACTTTCCCGCCTGCTTCGACTGATGTGCACCCTTGGCGGCGCTGTCCCAGCCCTCTGCCTCCTTCTTCCATTGCCCGCCGGGGCCAAGGTGGGCCTCCGCTCGGCTCCCGGCCAGGAAATGGCCGTGCAGGACCATGCCGTTGTGCAGGTGGTGCGCCAGGGTGACTGGCAACTCAGAACGGAAATCCTCCAGCCCGGGTCGCGCAGCGAGGGACGGCACGGCGTGCTGTTGCATGACGGCCAGCCCGTGTCCGGCACCCCGGGCCAGGAATTGGAAACCGACCTTGGAACCCTGGTATACCGGGGGCCCAAAGACGGGCGAACCCAGCTTTGGGAGCATTCAGGCTGGGAACTGACGAAACCGGCCCCGGACCTGCCCGGCCCTGTACTGGAGCAAGGCGCTCCCCGGCCCCGGCCCGGAGCCCTGCACATGAACGATATGGAGCCCATGAATCAGCCCACCCAGCAGGAACTGGACCAGCAAATTCTGGAGCATGAACACCAGATGCCATCGCCCGGCCACGGCCAGGGCATGCCCCATAATGTGCTGCCCAAAGACACGGGCCGCCATGGACACACCGTGCATCCGCAATAGGTTTCACGGGGGACATTTCGGACCCGCGGTCCGGCATTGGTCGGGCCGTCCAACTCAGCCCAAAGGAGAATGTTCATGCGCACCCTGGTATCCGCTTGCGGCCTCCTGACCGCTCTGCTCTGCCTGACCTTGTTTCCCGCCTCCCCGGCCTCGGCCGTCATGGGGGTCGGCCAGTGCGTGAAGTCCTGTGACGGGGACAAGGCCTGCATCAAGGATTGCCGCGACCTCTATCTTTCCAAAGACGAAGCCAAGGAACTCTACATGCAGGAATTCCGGAGCTGCTTTGATACGTGTTACGACCTGCGCGGTCAGGAAAAACGCGACTGCCTGGACGGCTGCCGCGGTGATTACAAGCAGGGACGGGATTTGGATTAATGGATTAATTTTCCGAACCTTTTCCCTTTGCAAGGTCCGATTCCGGGCAAGCTGCGACGAATCCTGCCCCAACGCACAAGCCGCCGTATTTACGGCGGCTTGTTTTTCAGGGTCAAAAAATCCTTGAGCACGACATCCAAAGTCCAATGGATGCGGCTGAATCAAAATTTGCCGACATGAGGGAAAGCAACAATGACCAAGGGCAGGAGAAGGTATAAAGGAGAACACTGGGAAGAGAATATAAAAAAAAACAACGGAATATGGAGCAGGAGGCTGGCCCGGCCACAGGACGAACGCTCTGCCCCGGCATATCCGTAACACGCCGCAATCAATTCCAGGACGATCCGGGCAATCCGTGTTCAGGAAGCAATCCAGGAAGGAAGACAGGGGTCAGTTCAGAATAAATTTCCGAGGATTCTGGGGCTTGCCGGCCACCAGGACTTCGTAATGCAGGTGCGGGCCGGTGCTGCGGCCGGTATTGCCCACATAGGCGATCACATCGTCGCGCCGCACCTTCTGGCCGCGCTTCACGGTCATGCCCTTGAGGTGTCCGTAGCGGGTGGTAATGTTGTTCTTGTGGCGAATCAGCAGGCTGAGCCCATACCCTCCGTCGCGCCCGGCAAAGACCACCACCCCGTTGGCCGGAGCGTGAATCGGGGTTCCGCGGCCCCCGGGCGGCACAATGTCCAGCCCCCGGTGGAACTTGTAGGTCCGGTCAAAGGGATGCTGACGCATGCCAAAGGCTGAGGTGATCCGTCCCTTCACGGGCCAGACCGAAGGCGTTGAATCCAGAAGCTGTTTGTTTTCCCGAACCTGCTTCAGAATGAGCTGTTGCAAGACTTCGCTGTCCAGCACATCCCGGTTCAAGGCGGCCACGGCTCCCTGCATGTTGCGGATCAGGGTGCGGGTGTCATACGGCGACAGGGTGGCGCTGTTGATCAGCGGTCCGCCGCTGCCCGTAAAGTCGTCCCAATCCGGACGCGGCCCTTCCATATTGGTCATGACCATGAGTTTGTTGCAAAAATCGTCAATGCGGTCAAAATCCTGCTGCAATCCGGAAAGGCGACGCGCCTCGAACAAAATGTCCAGCCGCTGTTCCAGGCGGTGGTGCTCCAGGGCCTGGTAGCGGGTTTGCAGCTCGGTGCTGGCAAGATAGGTATCCAGAAGCAGGCCGAAATTGACGCCCAGCCCGATGAGCACGACCAAAAAAAGGAACGGGAGGATGAACCGGACGTACATTGTCCGGCACTCCCCACTTTTCTCGGGGTAGACCAGTACTTGGCAGCGGGAGAAAAGGCCGAAAATATTCATCGGGTTCAGTCGTGTTCCACGGTCGCCAGAAGTTGATTCGCAGTGGTGCCAGCCAGATTGACTCGTGCCTTGGAGGGTGTACACCATTCTTACGGGGATGAAAAGAGGTATCAACGTGTTCTCCTGAGTTTCCAAGGCACTGGAGCCGCTATAACCCGCATTCTGTTCTGGTTTTCAGTCGGCGCATCCCCCCGGCCTTTGTGGGGATTCCCGCTGGCCTCGCGTCCCTTCCAGGCATGGCCTCCCCCATTCATTTGACCCGCGTCCGCATTTTCCGTATTTTCCGCCAACCCCTGCGCAGGCCCGGCTTCCGGGCCCGTCAGAGGCAACCCCTACCCACAACGAGGCATGACCATGAGCAACACCAAAGACTCCGGGACCACGGAGCCCCGGGTCGGAAAGGACTTCATCCGCACCATCATCGACGGCCACATGGCCGACGGCACCTACGACGGCCGCGTGCACACCCGTTTCCCCCCGGAGCCCAACGGGTACCTGCACATCGGCCACGCCAAGTCCATCTGCCTGAACTTCGGCCTCGCCCAGGAATACGGCGGCAAGTGCAACCTGCGCTTCGACGACACCAACCCGTCCAAAGAAGAACAGGAATATGTTGACTCCATTCAGGAAGATGTGCGCTGGCTGGGATTCGACTGGCAGGACCGCCGCTGCTTTGCCTCCAATTATTTCGGCCAGCTCTACGCCTTTGCCGAAAAGCTGATCACCATGGGCAAGGCCTATGTGGATGATCTTTCCGCTGAGGAAATCCGCGAGTACCGCGGCACCCTGACCCAGCCGGGCAAGCCCTCGCCCTGGAGGGACCGCAGCGTGGAGGAAAACCTGGACCTGTTCCGGCGCATGCGCGACGGCGAGTTCGAAGACGGAGCCAAAGTACTGCGCGCTAAAATCGACATGGCCGCGCCCAACATCGTCCTGCGCGATCCCACACTCTACCGCATCAAGCGCGCGCATCACCACCGCACCGGCGACAAGTGGTGCATCTACCCCATGTATGACTTCACTCACTGTCTGTCCGACGCCCTGGAAGGCATCACCCACTCCATCTGCACCCTGGAGTTTGAAAATAATCGGGAACTGTACGACTGGGTGCTGGACACGGTGGGAGAATTTCCCCAACGGCCGCACCAGTACGAATTCGCCCGGCTGAACCTGACCCATACGGTGCTGTCCAAGCGCAAACTCATCCAAATGGTGGAAGAGGGGCTTGTCTCCGGCTGGGACGACCCACGCATGCCCACCATCTCGGGCATGCGCCGCCGGGGCTACACCCCGGAGGCCCTGCGGGACTTCTGCGAACGCATCGGCGTGGCCAAGTCCAACTCCACCGTGGAGTTCGCCCTGCTGGAGCACTGCGTGCGCGAGGACCTCAACGCCCGGGCCCCTCGCGTCATGGGCGTGCTCGATCCCGTCAAACTGGTCATTGAAAACTACCCCGAAGGCCAAACCGACGAATTCGAAATGCCCCTGCACCCCGAGGACGAGTCCATGGGCTCGCGTACCGTGCCCTTCAGCCGGGAGCTGTACATCGAGCGGGCCGACTTCATGGAGGAGCCTCCCAAGAAATTCTTCCGCCTCGCTCCCGGACGGGAGGTACGCCTGCGCTATGCGTATTACGTGACCTGCACCGGCGTGGAAAAGGCCGAGGACGGCACCATTACGGAAATCCGCTGCACCTACGACCCCGAAACCCGGGGCGGCTGGTCCAAAGACGGCCGTAAAGTCAAAGGCACCCTGCACTGGGTCAGCGCGGCCCACGCCGTGCCCTCCGAGGTCCGCCTGTACGACAAGCTCTTTACCGAGGAAAACCCCGCCGCAGTCAAAGATCGCGATTTCAAGGACCTCATCAGCCCTGAATCCCTGACCGTGGTCCAGGCCCGCCTGGAGCCCTACACCGCCACCGTGCCCCAGGGCTGGCAATGCCAGTTCGAGCGGCTGGGCTACTTCTGCGCAGATAGCAAGGACCACGCTCAAGACGCGCCCGTATTCAACCGCACCGCCACCCTGCGCGACACCTGGGCCAAAATCGCCAAAAAGAAATAAACGCCGCTGCAACGGCCGGCGTAAAAAAAGAGCCCCTGAACCAAACGGTTCAGGGGCTTCGCACATTGAGGAGTGGAATGTGTATTGGAATGAGCCGGGATTCGGGTGGACGGTCACCCGGGGATGCGCGGGCCTCGGTTCAGCAGCCCTGCATTCCCCTTACCTCCCAGTCAGAGCCCGAGAGTGGAAGAAGCAATAGAAATCGCCGGTACCGTTCTCGCCGTCCATGGATCGCACGTGCCGCTTCACCCGGTGCAGGAGCCCCGGCAGCTTTCGCTTGCAGCGAAAAAGCAGCACAATAACGCAAAACATCAACAGCAATTCCGTAAAAAACAATTCGACGCTCATCTTGCCCCCTGTGAAGTGAAAGTACGTCCTGAAACGTACGCCTGTTTGCCCTTAGGTCAAGCACGCCGAATTAATTCTTTATTTCACGAAACCGAAAAAGAGTTGCAGTGCAGAACCAACCCTCTGAACATAAAGGGAATAAGTGAGAACAGCTCAAAAGAGATCTTGTGCAAAAGAAATAATGCACAAGCAGAGACAAGGCGTCAGCAGGCGGACGGGGGAGCAAAACGGCGAAAAACAGCGGAAAAGGGCGAAGCGCAAAACGAAGCCAGGCGGACCAAAACAGCTCAACCAGACGACCGTAAACAGCGATTTGGCAGCTCAGACTTCGCCTTTTTCCTTCAAGAAGAGGGCATAGCGCATGTCGGTCTCCTGCACGTGAAGCACGAACCATTGCCGCAGATAGTCATGCAGGGCGGAACAGACGTCGGGCGCTCCCGTGCGCAGGTCCAGGGAAAAGTCTTCCATCTCGTCGGAAAACTCCTCATGCTCCTGGCGGTGGGCCTCCAGATCCGGGTAATTATACTTGCGCAGCAGGCGCTCTTCGCTGGTGAAATGATACGAGGCATACAGCTTGAGCTGTTCCATGACTTTGTCGATGACGGTCTGGCCCCGGCCCTGCTCCACAGCCTCGCCCAGCTCGTTGATCAGGCGCACCAGATTCATATGTTGGGCGTCCAGCAGCCCGATTCCGGTTTCCAGGTCCACAATCCACTCAATGCGTTCCATTCCTTCTCCTTTTTTTGGCAGCGGTTCGGTTACCAATTTTCCGCTCCCGGAGCCTGAAAATAAAATTCCACCCGGCGGTTCAGCGCCCGGTTGGCGGCGGTGGTACTGGGGACCAGGGGCTTGGATCCAGCCAGCCCCACGGCCTTCAGGCGCTGCGGTGAGACGCTGGAATGCTCCAGGATAAAACGCAGACAGGCCGCGGCACGCGTGGCGGAAAGCTCCCAGTTGGTATCGAACAATTGCGCATTCTGGGCCTCGCCGTCCGTATGGCCTCGTACGATGAGATTGAAGGGGGTGGAGTTGAGCAGCTTGATGACCTCCACCAACACCGGGATGGACTCGGGCATGAGTTCCGAGGATCCGGGCCGGAACATGGCCTTGTTGCCCACGCGCAGCATCACGCCGGTGTTGTCCACGCTGAGGGAGGCCTCTCCGGTGAGGGTCTCGTCCTGGATGAACTTGCGCAGCGATGCGGCCAGCTGTTTGATGTCGTCTTCGCTTTCAATCTGACGCTTGAAGCTCCGCGAGGTGTCCGCATAGGGCACCTCCTTGGCGTCGTTGCGCTCGCGCTGCACGCCAAAAGCGTCGGACATGGCTCCCATGAGGACCTGGAAGTTGTTGATGTCCTGGTTGGTGAACGAGAGCAGCAGCACAAAGAAGCACAACAGCAGGGTGACCATGTCTGCGAACGTGGCCATCCACGGCGGCAGCCCTTCCTCCTGCGGCGGCCCTTCCTCCACCTGCTCGATGATGACTACATCGTCTTCAGCCATGCCGCTTGCCTACCAGTTTTCCTTTTCCGGCTGGTGGAAGAAAAACTCCACCCGCTGATTCTTCAGCCGTCCTTCCACGGAAGCGTTGTCGGCCACGGGTCGGGTATGGGCATAGCCCACGGCCTTGACCCTGTTCACGGGAATGCCCCCCACCTCCACGATGTAGGCCAGGGCATTGGCGGCCCGCGCCGCGGAAAGCTCCCAATTGGAGGCATAGCGGCCTGTGGTGATGGGTCGGTTGTCCGTGTGCCCGCGCACCACGAGGTTCAAAGGATATTCCTTGAGCACGAGAATCACGGAATCGAGAGCCTGCCGCGCTTCCGGGGACAGTTGGGCCGATCCCGGCTCGAACAGGGCTCCGCTGCGTACGTCGAAGAGCACCCCCTCGCGGTCCACGCGCACACCGCTGGCCCGTTTGAGCTCCGGTGATTTTTCCAGGATGGAACGAATGCGCACCACCACGCCGTTGAGAATTTGCTCCGACGTGCTGGTGGGAGCCTGGCTCACCTCGGTTTCGCTGGAAGTTTCCAGGGCCAGTTCCGTGGACTTGGTCCGCACAACGGCCACGCCAAAAGCGTCCCGCAGGGAGCCGAGCACGTCCCGGAACTTTTGGACGTCCTGCTCGGCAAAGGAAAGCAGCAGCACGAAAAAGCAAAGCAACAGCGTGACCATGTCCGCAAAGGTGGCCATCCACGGCGGCAGACCTTCGTCCTTAGGCCCCTCTTCTGCGGGCTTTTTCACGATGATGACCTTTTTGGCCATGCCCCGTCCCTTTTCTAGCTTGTGGACTCGCGCATGGCCGGACTCAGGAAGGCCATGAGCTTTTCCTTGACGATGGAGGGATGGTCGCCCCGCTGAATGGATACCACGCCCTCAAGCATGATCTCCAGGTACAGCTGATCCTCGACGCTACGGCCCTCCAGTTTGGTGGCCATCGGCAAGAACACCACGTTGGCCAGCACGGCGCCATAAAACGTGGTCAACAGGGCTACGGCCATGGCCGGACCAATGGACGCCGGGTCAGAAAGGTTTTGCAGCATGTTCACCAGACCGATGAGGGTACCGATCATACCAAAGGCTGGGGCCATGGTGCCCATGCCCTTGAACACGCCCTGCCCCTGCATGTGGCGCTGCTTCATGAACTTGATCTCCGTCTCCATGACAGAGCGCACCAAAGCCTCCTCGGTGCCGTCGGCCACGAGCATGACGCCCTTTTTCATGAACGGATCTTCCACACTGACTTTTTCCAGGGCCACGAGGCTTTCGCGCCGGGCCGTTTCCGCCAACTCGATGATCTTACGGATGATCTGGTGCGGATCCGCGCTCTTAAAGAACAGCGCCTTCATGGCCACTTTGACGGTGCCGATGATGGTGCCCAGGGGAAACATGACAAAGGTGGCGGCGAACGTACCGCCGATGACCACCACCATGGAAGGGATATCGACGAACCCGCCCGGGTTGCCGCCCAGAATAATGGTGGTGATGATCAGGCCGAAGCCGCCAAGCAGGCCGATAAGAGTTGCAATATCCATAGTTCGCTAATTCTCGATTGCGGGTGAAGCGATTTTGACCTCGCGGTTCTCGTAGTAGAATCGCACATTTTCCAAAAAATCATTCACTTTCAGGTAGGCGGGGCCAATGCTGACCTCCACGCCCGGCTTGACCGAGCCCGGCACGATGACCCGGCAGCGCTCCAGCATGCCGGTGGAATCGATACGATTCCAGAGCTTGGTCTTACGCCTCTGCAACAAGGCGAGCTTTTTGCGGAAGCCTTCCCGGGCTTCCAGGAGTTCCTTGTCCTGCGCCTTGTTTTTGCCCATGTGCGCCTCGCTGAGCCGGATTTGTTCGTGCAGCCGAGCGATGCGTTCGTTGATTTTTTGATCCGCATAGAGCAGCATGGGGTCATATCCCGCCAAAATCGTGGTTTCGGCGTTCATGCCTCCCCCGAGTTGCTCCCCCACATACGCATATTCAAAACAATAAGCCTCGCAGGCCGTAAGCCGCCCCTTCACGGCCAGCTTGCCCCCGGCAAACACCCGGCTGTGCATGCAGGAGCCTTCCACCAGGAAGTTGGCCCCGGTCTTGATGGTCGCGCCTTCGCAAAATCCGCAGCGAAAGCTTTTTCCGGCTTCGATAAAGGCCTTGTTCCCGCCCTTGACCCCGGATTCGCAGACAATGGAGTGAATGGCCTCCACCGAGGCGCCTTCGATATTTCCCTTGACGCGCAGGCCCGCAGCCCGCACCCGAAAGCCGGAACGCACGGCCCCGTGCACCACCATGTCCCCCACGTAGGGGATGTTGCCGGTATGGTAGTCCACGTCGCGCCGGACGTTCAAAATGCGCTTTACGGTAATGCGGTTCAACTCGTTGAACACGTAACCGCTACAGGCCGCCACCAGACGTCGGGGATTGCCCTTTTCCAGGGCCGTGTTGCGCCCGGCCGGAAAGCGAGGCTCCAAAAAAACAAACCGCGGGTCCAGGCCCGCCAGCTCGTCCTCGTCCACCTCCACAAACTCGGCCAGAATCTGGCCCTGCACCACGTTCTGCACATAGCCGAGATCAAAATGATCAACGGATCCGTCCTCGCGCTGACGGGGCTGCAAATGCATGTAGTCGAAGTCCGAGTCAAAATACTGCTTCAGGTAGTACGGCATTGTGGCGGTCCTCAACTGCTGTGGCGACGCTCCGATTCCCGCTCCTGACCAGCCGCGCTCCGGCAGGTCCAGCAACGCAGCGGCCAACGCAACGTCCGGTCGCGTTGACGGGTGTTTCCAGCATCACGTTTTAAAGTAGCTGCTGAGGCAAAAAAAGTCCATGCAGGGAAGCACTCCGCCTCACCTCTCGGCACGGTTTTCTTCACCCGTCGAATCTGTTACGTCAAGTCCAGGCTTGCGCAACCTCCGCAGGCTCTGTGCCGCCGCCCATCGCACCTCAGCCAAGGACCCTTCATGCCGGACCAGAAAAAACCGCTTTTCCTCGGACTCATCGTGGCCCTGGAAGCCGAAATCAAGGCCGTTTGCGGCCGAGCCAAACAGCGCAAAGGGGAAAATTTCCCGCGCTTTGAGCTGGACGCGCCCGCAGGCCGGGTGGTCTGCCTCCAGTGCGGTCCAGGACCGGAGCGGGCCCTGGCCGCAGGGCGGCAGCTGGTACAGGAAGGAGCGGAATTTTTACTCTGTGCTGGAGCGGCCAGCGGGCTGGATCCCGACCTGGGCATCGGAGATCTGTTGCTCAGCCGGGACGTGATCCTGGCCCACCAGGGCAGTCCCATGCCCATCCCGCGCCCGGCCCCGCCGATTTGCCCGGCCCTGACCCCGGAGGCGGAAACCCAGTTGGACCAGGAACTCACCGCCGGGCTGGCCGAGAAA
>JAQVYA010000168.1 GCA_028708865.1 Desulfovibrio sp.
CCCCCCCCCCCGTGGCCCGTCTCTTTTGGGATTTTTCAAAGACAAACAGGTCGGCTTCCAAAATCCGGAAGGCGGCCTGTTTGTTGTCGTTTCAATCAGGACCTGACCTGGGGCAGGCTCAGGCTATTCGTCGGCGAATTCAAAACAGTCCTTGGGGCAACAGGCCATGGCGTCCTGAATTTCCGCTTCCGTAGCGTCCTGGCGCTTGAGATAAGGACGCTCTGTCTCCGTATCCCAACCAACGATATCCGGACACATTTCCACGCAGCCCATGCAGCCGTGGCATCGGCCCAGGTCAAGGCAAATCGGTCGTTGGATATTGGTTTCGGTCATGGTTCTACCTCCATGATCCAAAATAATGTTTCTATTGCATCCCGGCAAGGGCCGGTGGGCGGAATGCCCGAAAGCTTTGGCCCGGAGTCTTGTTCCTTGGGCAGGGAAGAAGGCAACCGGGTGCAGGATTTGATACCGTGGTTTTGAGGGCGCTGGCGACGTGAGGAGGAGGTGCGGGACTGGCGCGTTTGCGAGAATTTTCGCGGCCCCTGTCCAGCGGTTGACGGGAAAGATGTTACGCCCAGGCAGCGGTTCCAGTGTCGGAAAGTGAAATTGGAATTCAGAGGCTGGAAAAAACAAACCCCTCCTCCGCACAGGGCGGAGGAGGGGAAAGGGGCGCTCAGGTATCGGCATGCCTGCGCGCGAAGAGGACAAGGTATCCCTTTTTTATTGAGCGAGCCATTCGGCCACGCGGTCGGGGTTTTCTTTAACCCAGCGGGCTGCGGCTTCAGCCGGGCTGGATTCACGACCCCAGAGCATGACCTGCTGGCATTCGTCCATGGTCCAGTAGAATTTTTTCAAAATACTGAAGGCGTACGGAGCATCGTCTTCAAGTCCCAGACGGGTCACTGTGGCGATGTATTCTTCGCCGCCAAAGGATTTTTTGGGATCCTTAAGATACTTGAGGTCCCAGCGGGAAAACTTCCAGTGCGGGCTCCAGGCCGTAACCACCACGGGTTTCTTATCTTCAACGTTGTTCTTAAGCACGGCGGTCATGGTGGCACCCGAGCCTTCCATCAATTCAAAGTCGTCCAGATCGTAATCCTTGAGGGCGCGCTCCGCATTGACCATGATGCCCGCGCCCGGGTCGATGCCGATGATGCGGCCGTTGAACATGTCGGCATTCTCCTTGAGATCTTCGATGCTGTCCAGTTCAACATAGGTGGGAACGGCCAGGCCAATGCGGGCACCTTCCAGGTTCGGGCCGAGCAGGTTGACCTGCTCCTTGAGCCGTTTAAGGTACTGGCCCTGGGTTTTAGGCAGCCAACCGCCGGTGAAGCCGTCCACGTCGCCGGTGGCCGCGCTGGTCCACATGACCGCTCCGCTCACCGGAATGATTTCCACTTCATAACCCGCCTGTTCCAGGACGAGCTTGATGACATTGGTGCTGGCAACGGTTTCCGCCCATTCCACATAGGCGAGCTTGATTTTGTCCTGTTCGGCATGAGCCGGGGAGGGCAGGCAGAGACATGCCGTGGCCATGACAGCCACCAGAAGCTGCTTGATGTTCATGTGCGTACTCCTTTTACGCCCCAAAGGGGCTTGCTAGGCGTGATTTCGAAGGGTATTCGTGCCCCATCTGCGCCGATTCAGCCGAATTGTCTATCGTTGGGAACATGGTACACGCAAACGGTAAACCACAATGGCAGTCATAACAAAAGGTGATGAGATGAACATGAATCTTGATATGGAGTTGCTGCGTACGCTGGCCGCTGTGGTGGAGTGCCGCAGCTTCACCCGTGCGGCGCGGCAGTTATGCCGTTCGCAGGCTGCCGTGAGCGGGCAGATCAAGCGCTTGGAAGAACACGTGGGGCGGCGTCTCGTAGAGCGGGATAGTAGACACGTGGATTTGACCGAGGCCGGAGAGACGTTGCTGGCCTATGCCCGCGAAGTATTGGCCTTGAACGACGCAGCCCTGAAGGCGTTGCGGGCCGGAGGAAACTGCGGGCCCGTTCGCTTTGGCTTGCCGGACGATTATGCCAGCTTCTTTTTGCCGCGGGTGCTGGAGCGTTACAGTCGGCAATGGCCGGACGTGCAGGTGGAGGTTTGCTGTGAACTGAGCGTGGACCTCATGCCCCGGTTGGCCGGGGGGGAATTGGACCTAGCCTTGGTGACGCGGCAACCCCGCAGCCGGGGCGGGGAGCTGGTACGGCGGGAAAAGTTGGTCTGGGCCTCGGCCCGCAATGGCACGGCCCATACCGCCGATCCATTGCCATTGGCCATGTTTCCACCTGGATATTGTGCGTTTCGGGAAGCGGCCCTTGGCATGTTGCGTCGGCAGCGTCGGCCGTATCGCATCGTCTGCGTGAGCCGCAGCCTTTCCGGCATTCGGGCCACGGTCTCGGCCGGGCTGGCGGTTACCGTGGTATCGGAAAATACGGTTTCTTGGGATATGGAGGTCTTGGGGCCGGAAAGCGGCTTGCCGCCTCTGCCCAGCATCGATATTTCGCTGCACGGTGGAGGACTGGGGACGCCGGCGCATGTGCGCGCTTTGGCCGAAGCTGTGCACGCCACTCTGGGGGATGAGCCGGAAGGCGGGCAGACGGCCTCCAAGGGTGGCAATCCGGAAGCTTTGGGGAAACAATCGGGCCAGTAAAGCGAAGGGGCCCGCCGCAGAGACATCTACGCAGCGGACCCTGGCCGGAATTCCAGCGGCACTATGGACCGGGAACAACGTGTGAAAATCAGACGTTGAAACGAAATTCGATAATGTCCCCGTCCTTGATCACATATTCCTTGCCTTCCAGACGGGCCAGGCCTTTGTCCTTGCAGGCCTTGAAGGTCCCGTGCTCCATAAAGTCGCCGTAGCCGATGACCTCGGCGCGGATGAACCCTTTTTCAAAGTCTGAGTGGATTACGCCGGCGGCTTCCGGGGCTTTGGCCCCATTGCGCACGGGCCAGGCGCGCACTTCCTTTTCTCCGGCCGTGAGAAAGGAAATCAAGCCCAACAAGTCGTAGGTCTTAGCGATCACCTTGTCCAGGGCGGTTTCCTGAATCCCCAGATCATCCAGGAACATTTGCCGTTCTTCCGGGTCTTCCACCTCGGCCAGTTCCCGTTCCAGCTTGGCGGCCACGGCAATATGTTTTTGTCCGGGGCGTTCTGCGGGCAGTTCCAGGTCGGCGAAGTTGGATTCGCTGCCGTTCCAGATATAGAGGACGGGCTTGGCGGAAAGAAAGGCAAATCCGCGCAGTTCAGGGGCGTGGGCCAGTTCCGCGTCCTCGCGCAGGGGGGTTTCCTCTTCCAGACGCTGCATGGCCTGTTGGAGCAGTGTTTCCTGTTTGGCATCGTAGCTGGGCGCGTTTTTCTTTTTGTCCAGGACCATGCGTTCCAGCTTTTTTTCGATGACGGCCATGTCCGAGACCATCATGTCCGCTTCAATGGCCTGCCATTGTTTGTGCGGATCGTTCAGGCCGGAAAAGGCGTCCAGGACGCCCAGCAGACAGTCGTAGGAGCGGACTTCGTTAAGCACGCGCTCGCCCAAGCCTTCCCCTTTGCCTCCGCCGCCCGGGATATCAAGGTATTCGATCTCGCTGTACGTGACCTTACGGGCCTCGAACAGTGTGATGAGCGGATCGAGCCGCGGCTCGGGTACTTTGACCATGGCGCGGTTGCCTGCCAAGGCGGCAGGACCGGCAAGGGCGGCGAACAGGTCGGTCTTGCCCGCGCCTGCGAAACCGAATATTGCGGTCTTCATGTTTGGAAACCTCGTACTGATGCGTTTTGCGAAAGCAGGGCGGTTCTACATGATTCCGAAGCGGAAGCAAAGCCCCGAAACCAACGTGCGGGCCAACGGAAACAGTACCGGAACCAAAGGGAGATAAGGGCATGAGGCGGCATGTGTTTTTTATCGGGGCGCGGGCCTGCGGCAAAACCACCCTGGGCCGGGAGCTGGCTCGGGTTTTGGACATACCCTTTGTAGACACGGATGAGGTGTTGGAGCGGCAGGTGGGAATGCCCGTGAGCCGCTATGTTGAACGGCATGGCTGGGAAGGGTTCCGCCAGGAGGAAACCCAGGCCCTGCAAAGCGTGGCCGCCTTGCCGCCCCAGGTGGTGGCCTGTGGGGGCGGGGTCGTCCTGCGCCGTGTCAACCGGGAAATGTTGCGCCGGGGCTGGACCTGCTACCTGCAAGTGCCCGCGGAAGAGCTGGTGCGGCGCCTGGGACGGGATCCCAAGGAATCTCAGCGTCCGAGCCTCACAGGACAGGGATTACTGGAGGAGGTCCGTGGTGTGCTCGCGGGCCGCGAAGCCTTGTACCTGGAGGCGGCGGACAGGGTGCTGGACGGCACCCGCCCCCTGACCGAATTGTTGAACCAGCTTTGCCGGGAGCTGGCCGAGCCGGCCCGGGACTAACCGGTGCCGTTCCAGTGGGACATTCCCGGCATTGGGCTTTGGCTGAAGGCGACATGGGCTGAATAGCCGCGGCGTGCAGGGTTGTCGCTTACCTGGGAGACTCCACTGGGGCCAGGGAAAAGAATTGCCGTGACCGTTCGCTTGATTCAAAGCCGCTGGCCGGGTTGAGCTTTGCCCTCCAGAAGGATAGGAAGTGCTATGCGTTCCAAATTGACCTCACCGTTTTGGCTGCCGGTCTGGTCCTTTGTGGGAGCCATCCTGGCGGGCGGCGTGTTGCTGCATCTGCGTGCGGCCCGGCAGGCGGGCCAGCCCGCTCTTGGTTGGCTGGATGCCTGGTTCACGGCCACATCCGCGGTGTGCGTCACGGGTCTGGTGGTCGTGGATACCGGCTCCCACTTCAGCCTGGCCGGGCAGGTCATGCTTCTGGGACTGATTCAAATGGGCGGTCTGGGGGTGATGACCTACTCCAGTTTGGTTTTTTTTCTGCTGGGGCGGCATGTTTCCCTGGCGGACCGCACCGCAGTGGGCAAGACCCTGCTGCATGACCCATCCTTTAGTTTGCGCCGTTTTTTGTTGCTGGTTGTTTTGGGCACCCTGGGGGTGGAGCTGTCGGGCGCTGTATTGCTCCATCTGTTGGACCCGGTGGCCTTTACGCCGTGGAGCGCCTTATTCCATTCAGTTTCCGCCTTTTGTAACGCCGGGTTTGCGTTGCAACCGGACAGCCTCACGACGTGGCGTACCAATGTGCCTGTGAATTTGGTCTTTATGCTTTTGATCACTCTGGGAGGGCTGGGGTTTTATGTGCTGCACGATTGCGTTCAGGTGCTGCGCGCCCGCCTGGAGTACCATCAGCCCGAAGGGGTGCGGCCGCGCTTGTCCTGGCATTCGCGTGTGGTGCTTTCCACCAGCCTGTTTCTTGTG
>JAQVYA010000169.1 GCA_028708865.1 Desulfovibrio sp.
CTGACGCCCCTTTCCACGGGCAACGGCTGGATGAAAGTGGTCAACCTGGGCCGGTACGCCTTGTCCCTGTACGACAAATACACCGGCGAAGGGCACCGGATCTTTGTGGATACGGACCGGCTGGAGGCCTGGCCCGAAATCCGCTCCTGGTTCCTGAAGCTCAAACCAAAAAAAGATCAGGATTCGGACCGCCTTTTTGCGGAAATCGAAGCCGCCGGGCACACCATCTGCTCCACCCACCCCGTGACCATTCCCCAACGCATGCTGCAACGCCACTCCATGCGCGAAATCCGCGTCTGCCCGGCCTGTAATGAAGCCTATCCGGCCAGTGACGGCGGCATTTGCCGCGGCTGTCAGGGGGAGGCGCCCTACGCGGGCGTATGGCAACAGCCCGGCACGGACGGCGAGGACCGGACCTTGCCCCCGTTGCGGGCGGTTCCCGTGGAGCAGGCCGTGGGCAAGACCGCCCTGCACGACATGACCCGCATCGAACCCGGTGTTTCCAAGGGGCCGGAATTCCGTGCCGGACAAAGCTTCGGCGTGGGCGACCTCTGCCGACTGCACCAGATGGGCCGGGCCCAGGTCTTTGTGGCCGAAGAAGCATTGCCCGGCAACGAATGGGTGCACGAAAACGAGGCCGTGCTGGCCTTTGCCCGACGCATGGCCGGCCCGGGCGTGACCCACACGTCCACGCCCAGCGAAGGCAAGGTTGAATTTCTGGCTCAGCGGACGGGCCTGCTGCACCTGAACCGCGACGTACTCCGCGCCTTCAACATGGTGCCGGATGTCATGTGCGCCACGCGGCACCAGGGCGTAATGGTGGAAAAGAACAAAGGCTTTGCCGGGTGCCGGGCCATTCCCCTGTACCTGGCCCGCGCACATTTTCAGCGGGCCCTGGCCGTGCTGGGCCAGGCGCCCCTCTTCCAGGTGTTGCCGCTGCGTCAGGCCCGCGTAGGCGTTCTGGTCACGGGAACCGAAGTGTTCCAGGGACTGGTGCAGGACAAATTCGAACCCGTGATCCGCTCCAAGGCCGAGGCCCTGGGTTCGCAGGTCACGGCGTCCCGCGTGGTGCCCGACGACCGCGCGGCCATTGCCGGGGCCGTACGCGAGCTTTTGGACCAGGGTTGCGATCTGCTGGTGACCACGGCGGGACTTTCCGTGGATCCTGGCGACGTCACCCGGCCCGGATTGGTGGACGCGGGCCTCAAGGACGCGCTCCATGGCATGCCCGTACTGCCCGGCGCCATGACCCTGGTGGGGCGTCTGGACCATCACGGGGAAAACGTGCCCGTGCTCGGGGTTCCGGCCTGCGCTCTGTTCCACAAGACCACCAGCCTGGATTTGCTCCTGCCCCGTCTGCTGGCCGGGCTGGAAATCACCCGCCGGGATCTGGCGGACATGGCCGAGGGCGGCTACTGTCTCAATTGCAAATCCTGCACCTTTCCCAAGTGTCCCTTTGGCAAATAACCGCCTCCAACACGACAAAACGCCCGCGCGGTCAGACCACGCGGGCGTTTTCATTCACTTTCCCAACAACAAAATCCAGCTAAACCACTTCCCTGACAGCGGCCAGCACCACATCGTAATCCGGCTCATTGGTCACCTCGGGCACCAGGTGCACCAGCCGGACCACGCCCTGGGCGTCCACCACGAACACGCAGCGAGCCAATAGCCGCAGCTCCTTGAGCAGCACGCCCCAATTCTCTCCAAAAGACGCGTCCCTGTGGTCCGACAGGGTGACCACGTTGTCCGCTCCGGCTGCGCCGCACCACCGCTTTTGGGCAAAGGGCAGATCCATGCTCACGGTGAGCACGCTGACGCCGTCGCCCAGGCTGGCGGCCTCGCGGTTGAAGCGGCGGGTCTCCATGTCGCACACCGGCGTATCCAAAGAGGGTACGCTGGAGATGATCAAGGGCTTGCCCCGGTAGTCCTCCAGGGTCTTTTGATTCATGTCGTTGTCCAGGAGGGTGAACGCGGGAGCCGCGTCCCCAGCCTTGAGTTCCGGGCCGACCAGGGTCAGCGGATTGCCCTGAATGGTGACGATACCTTGTCGTTCCTGCATGATTATTTCTCCTTACTGAAAATCAAAAGGGGTACACTGCACAGTGTACCCCATCCGCTGAAATTGTACACCCCGAAGCAGAAAAAAACTCCGGAGCGGCGGGCCGTCATTCCTGGCCGGAAGCCCCCATCTCCAGTTCCCGGCGATCCGGGTCGGTACAGCTGTCCGCCTCGCTGGGCTTGAGGGTGCGCACGCCCTTACGAAGCGGCTCATAGATGAACTGCTCCCCGCAGGACTGGCACCGGGCGTACCGGGGCGCGTAGCTGCCGTCATGGGGCACTTCCATGCCTTCGCCGCAAAACGCACATTCCAGATGCAAAGTCGCCATGATCTCCTCCCTGTTGATCCCCAGGCGGGGGCTTGCCGTACGGCAGGGCCGACGCACCGCGTCAGGCCGGAGCCGGGCCGTAAATGCGCGAGGTAAAGCGGACATACCAGGCCGCTGCCTGCACCTGTACCACGTAGGCCAAGGCAATGACCAGTGCCGCTCCCGATCCCTGTTCGCCAAAAGCGTTGATGGCAATGGCCAGAGCAATGGAAAGGTTGCGCATGACCGTTCCGTACACCAGGGCAATGCCGTCGCCGCGCGGCAGCATGCTCTTGGCCAGCAACGTACTGAGCAGAAAATTAACGGCGTACAGTACCACCAGTGGCACGAGAATGGCGGGCAGCATTTCCGGCGTCGCGGCAATGGCCCGGGCCTTGAGCGCCATGGCGATGAATACGATGCCCAGGACCCCCAGGGTGGAAAGCACCGGAAATCTGGGGGCCAGCGCAGCCTTGAAGCGTTCCCGGCCATAGCGCCGGATCATCCAGAACCGGGCGGCCTGCCCCGCGGCCAGCGGCAAGAATACGATCAGCCCGATCTGGGCGGCCACAGCCGCCATGTTCACTTCCAGCTCGGCCCCGAGCAGCGCCTTGACGTACAGGGGCGTGGCCAGGGAACCGATGGTCAGCCCCAGCACGGTCATCTTCACGGCCGCGGCCACGTTGCCGCGTGCCAGCCCTGTCCAGGAAATGGTCATGCCGCTGGTGGGGACCAGTCCGGCCAGGAGCAGCCCCAGCGCCATGGCGGGCGAGCCCTGGAAGAACAAAATCCCCAAACCAAAGGCCAGCAGGGGGATTACCCCGAAGTTCACGGCCTGGGCCATGGCCTGCGCCTTGACGTCGCCGCCCTCCAGCACGCGCCGGGCGTCCAGGGTGACCATCATGGGAAAAACCATGAGAAAGGTGAAGGGCGCAATGAGCGCCTTAAGGGGCGCGGCGTCCACGAACAAGCCGTATGCAAAGCCCAGCGCAAGCAGGGCGGGGATGGCCAAAGTCAAATTCCGCGTAATCGCGGCAAGGGTTTTCCACATGTTTCCCTCCTGGGTTGGGATGTTCCCCGCCACTATGCCCGGAATCGCGCCTCCGGGCATTGACATGCATCAACGCCCGGGGGAAAGTCGGCCATGTCCCCCACGGAGCAACTCATCGATCTGGGCATCTTTCGCGGCCTTCCCCTGGAGGAACGCACGGACCTGGCGGCCAAAGGACAAATCCGCCCCTTTGCCGCCGGAGAAACCATTGCCTTGCGCGGCCAGGATGTGGACGCCCTCTTTGCCGTGCTCCAGGGCCGGGTCAAACTCTCGCGCAGTTCCCTGGAGGGCAAGGAACAGACCCTCTACGTATTTGGGCCGGGAGAACCCTTTTGCCTTTGCGGCGTCTTTGGCACAGGCCGTTTTCTGGCCGATGCCGTGGCCCTGAGCCACTGCCGGGTGTTCATCCTCTCCCGGCAGGAGTTCGACCGGGCCGCCCACGACCATCCCGCCCTGCTCCGCAACATGGTGGAAGTGCTTTCCGGCCGGCTGCGTCAGGCCATGGAACTGGTGGAATCCCTGGCCCTGCGGGAAATTCCCCAGCGCGTGGCCGCCTATTTGCTGACCCTGCCCGCGGATACCCCCCAAGGCTGCAACGACCCCGCCCAACAAGGCCAGCCTGAGCCAGGATACCCCGTGGAACTGGGCATGACCCACCGGGAGTTGGCCAAAATCGTGGGAGCCACGCCGGAAACCCTGTCCCGGGCCTTGCGCCGCTTGGACGAAGAGGGACTGGTGACGGTCTCTGGAGGGCGCATCCGCCTGCTGGCCCCGGAAGCACTGCGCCAACGCGCCGAAATGCTTTCCTGAGCCCGCCGCTCCCCCCCCCCAAAAAAAACGGCCCGGAACAACCGCCGTCCCGGGACCAGAGCGACCCCCCTGCCGCCTCAAAAGGTCAGTCAAAGCACCCCGAAGCCGCCATGCAGCATTGGCCGGAAACATGCACACGCCAATCCTGCCCCTGCTTGGCGACTCCTTGGCAATTTCACTTGCAATTAAATTTTCCGCAGCGGCGGTTCCAGATCCGTGGTGGCGCGCACCAGTCTGTTTCGCCCGGTCCGTTTGGCCGCGTACAATGCCCTGTCCGCCCAGGAAAACAGCTCCCCGGCGCTGTTGATTTCCGGAGCCCGGTGCAACGGGTCCGGTACGGTGGCGCTGCCGAGGCTCACGGCCAGCGGAATGGAAAACTCCTTATGCCGTACCGGAGCGGCGCATACCGCGGACCGGATGCGTTCGCCCACAGCCGCGGCGTTGGGGGCGTCCGTACCGGGCAACAGGACAGCGAACTCCTCCCCCCCGATGCGGGCCAGCACGTCCCCCTCCCGCAGGCTCTGACGGCAAAATTCCGCAAAGGCCTGGAGCATGGCATCCCCCACGGGATGTCCCCAGGTGTCGTTGATGCGCTTGAAGTGATCCAGGTCCATAAGAAGCAGAGAAAGTGGCCCCTGCCCGGCCATGGCTTGGCCGTAAAGCTCGTCCAGTTCCCGCATGAAGGTGCGGCGGTTGGAAGTGCGGGTCAGCGGGTCGGTAACGGCCTCGTGTTGCAGACGCCGCTCCGTGTGTTTGCGATGGCGGATGTCCACGGCAATGCCGGAAAGTTCACCGGGCCGCCCCTCGCCGTCCAACGTTAACTCGCCGATCAGCTCCACCCAGCGGTATTCTCCGCCCTGATGGTGCACACGCACGTCCCTTCGCAGGCGCATGGCCCGGGCCTGCATGCCGGCACGAAGCTCCTGCAACAGCTCGCGCCGGTCCTGGGGGTGGATCAGCCGCAAGGTTCCGAGCATGGAAAAATAGCGTCCCTCGGGCGGTACATCGCTGCGGCCCGCCAGGTCGCCCGAGCACCAGATCCTACCGCGCCGCAGGTCCACGGACCAGGCCGCGCTGTCCGTAAGGCTTTGCAG
>JAQVYA010000170.1 GCA_028708865.1 Desulfovibrio sp.
CACTGCGGCAACTGCCGGGACAGACGCGTCCTCTCCTTCCCCTGCCGCCCCCAAGGCGGCCCCCCGGCGCAACCTTGCCCGGGCCGGAGACCTCCAAATTGCAGCCACGGACAAGGGCGTGACCCTGATGCTTCCTTTGGGCCGTAAGGCCGAGGCTCCCCGCACCTTTACGCTTTCACAGCCCGTGCGCATGGTGGTGGATGTGCCGGGTGCCTGGGACAATGCCGGGGCCAATGTCTACCGCCTGGATTCCCCCTGGGTGGAAAAGGTGGTCCTGGGTGAGCACCGCGACTTTTTGCGCCTGGTGATCTATCCGGGCACGGCACCAGACGGCGTGACCCTGTCCCTCAAGGCCGAGGTGACCCCTGGCGGGGTCCGGGTGGAACTTCACCCCCGGTAACCGCGTCGGCGTTTGCCGCTCTCTGCTGCTCGTTGCTCAAATGTAACATTTGGGTCATGGGATTGTAACGCGCTCCCGCTAACAGTCGCGGAGCACCTTGGCCGGCGGCTGGTTTTCCTGCAGCGCGGCCCCGGGTGCGCAAGCGAACCGCCAAAGGGAGAGCACTGTGCCGGAAATTAAGGTCTCGTCGATTAATCTGGACTTCTATTACGGAGACTTCAAGGCGCTGGAGGATGTCAGCCTGGAGTTCGAGGAAAATCAGGTCACGGCCCTGATCGGTCCCTCGGGCTGCGGCAAGAGCACCTACCTGCGCTGCATCAACCGCATGAACGACCTGATTCCCGGAACCCGGGTGGAAGGGCGCATGACCCTGGACGGAGCCGACATCTACGCCCCGGGACTGGACGTGGTGGCTCTGCGTCGGCGCATCGGCATGGTTTTTCAAAAGCCCAATCCTTTTCCCAAGACCATTTACGAGAACGTGGCCTATGGCCTGCGCGTCAACGGCGTGAAGGAAAAGCGGCTCATTGATGATCGCGTGGAGGAAAGCCTCAAGGGCGCGGCGTTGTGGGACGAGGTCAAGGACCGGCTGCATTCTTCGGCCCTGGGGCTTTCCGGCGGGCAGCAGCAACGCCTGTGCATTGCCCGGGCCCTGGCCGTGCAGCCCGAAGTGCTGCTCATGGACGAGCCTGCTTCGGCCCTGGACCCCATCGCCACCCAGAAGATCGAAGACTTGATCCATGAGCTCAAGCAGCATTTCACCATCATCATCGTGACCCACTCCATGCAGCAGGCGGCCCGCGTTTCGGACCGTACCGCCTTTTTCTACATGGGCAGGCTCATCGAGGTGGACACCACCAAAAACATGTTCACCAAACCCAAGATCAAACAGACCGAAGACTACATCACCGGCCGGTTCGGCTAGGGGGAACGCATGGAACAACGAGCGCATTTTTCGCATAAACTGGATGAGTTGAAGATGCTGGTGCTGCGCATGGCCGCGCTGACGGAAAAGGCCGTGCACAACTCCACCAAGGCGCTGTTCGAGCTGGACGCGGACCTAGCCGAAGAGGTCATCAACCACGATTGCGACATCAACAACCTTGAGGACGAGATCGACCGGTTCGTGGTGGAAACCCTGGCCCTGGACCAGCCCATGGCCACGGACCTGCGCTTTCTCGTGGGGGTGAGCCGCATCACCATCAATCTGGAACGGCTGGGCGACGAGGCCGTGAACCTGGCGCACAGGACCCTGTTTCTCTCCACGCGGCCTCCGTTGCCCTCGGATGAAAAAATGCACCAACTGGCCGAAACCGCCCGAACCATGGTTTCCCTTGCGGTCAAGGCGTTTGTGGAGCGGGACGTGCGGCTGGCCGAAAAGGTCTGCGTCATGGACAACGAAGCCGACGATCTGAACCTCAAGCTGCTGAAGCAGTACATTTCCAGCATGGTTACCGAAACCCGCGTGGTGGAGCGGGGCGTGCACTCCATCCTCAGCGCGCGGCACCTGGAGCGCGTGGCGGATTTGGCCACCAACATATCGGAAAGCGTGATCTTTATCGTGGAAGGGGTCAACGTGAAGCACCGCTGCAAGGCATGATAAAAAAACGGAATCCCGAAGTGAAGGCCGCTGCTTTAGCGGTCTTTTTCTTGTGATTGCGAAGGGATGTCAGACTTGGGAAAACGGTTTACAGGGAACGCATTTTCAGATAGTGACGTGGTTTCGTGCCGGGTGAGCTTACCCGGCCCACCCAGGCGCATGGCGCTGGGCATCGGCCTGCGGGCCGACCGGACGGTCAACGGTTTCGCCGACCTCGGAGCGAACTCAAGCCGTGACTGAAAACCGGGCCCTTGCCGGGGCGCAAAAATACATGTCCGAGGGTATGTCGTGGAGGTAACCCATGGAAGAAACTGTGAAACAGGATGTTTCTACCGAGTCTCCTGAAATGGAGATGAGTTTTGAGAAAGCGCTTGAGGACTACCTGAGCCCTGAATTCGGGGATCTTGAAGAAGGCAGCATCGTCCCGGGCGAAGTGGTCAAGGTTGATAAGGACCACATTCTCGTGGACGTTAATTTTAAGTCCGAAGGCCAGATTCCGGTCAGCGAATTCCTCGACGCCGAAGGAAATCTGACCGTGGCCGTCGGCGACAAGGTGGATGTTTTCGTCTCCAATAAAGATGAAGGCGAAGGCACCATCCATCTCTCTCGTGAAAAGGCCAAGCGGATGCAACTTTTCGACAAGCTCGAAGAGGTGCAGGAGCAGGATGGCGTCATCAAGGGCCGCATCATGCGTCGCATCAAGGGCGGCTACACCGTGGATCTCGGCGGAGTCGAGGCGTTTTTGCCCGGTTCCCACGTGGATCTGCGCCCCGTGCCCGACATGGACGCGCTGGTCTCCCAGGAATTTGAATTCAAGATCCTGAAGATCAACCGCCGCCGCTCCAACGTCATCGTGTCCCGTCGCGTGCTGCTCGAAGAACTGCGCGGCGAACAGCGCGAAAAGCTGCTCGAGACCCTGGCCGAAGACCAGGTCGTCAAGGGCAAGGTCAAGAACATCACCGAATACGGCGTGTTCGTGGACCTGGGCGGACTCGACGGCCTGCTGCACATCACGGACATGTCCTGGAAGCGCATCCGCCATCCTAAAGAGATGGTCAGCCTTGGCGACGAGCTGGAACTCAAGGTGCTCAACTTCGACCGTGAATCCCAGAAGGTTTCCCTGGGCCTCAAGCAGCTCACGGCCGATCCGTGGGAAAGCATCGAAACGAAATACCCGGAAGGCGAGAAATTCACCGGAACCGTCACGAACCTGGCCGACTATGGCGCGTTCGTGGAGCTGGAGACCGGCGTGGAAGGCCTGGTGCACATCTCCGAGATGTCCTGGACCCGCAAGCTGCGTCACCCCTCCCAGATGGTCCACGTGGGCGACGAAGTCGACGTGGTGGTCCTGGGCGTGGATCCGGAGAAGAAGCGCATCTCCCTGGGCATGAAGCAGATCAAGCCCAACCCGTGGGATGTGGTGGCTGAGAAGTACCCCGAGGGCACCATCCTTGAGGGCGCCATCAAGAACATCACCGAGTTCGGCGTGTTCATCGGCATCGAGGAAGGCATCGACGGCCTTATCCACGTGTCCGACATCTCCTGGACCAAGAAAATCCGCCATCCTTCCGAGGTCTACAAGGCGGGCGACGTGGTTCAGGCCAAGGTGCTCACCGTGGACAAGGAGAACGAGAAGTTCACCCTGGGCGTCAAGCAGCTCACCGAGGACCCGTGGTCCCAGGTGCCCGCCAAGTATCCCGTGGGTCAGCTCGTTAGCGGCCAGGTGACCAACATCACCGACTTCGGCCTGTTCGTGGAAGTGGAAGAGGGCATTGAGGGCCTGGTTCACGTTTCCGAGATCAGCCGCAAGAAGATCAAGAGCCCGTCCGAGCTGTACAAGGAAGGCGACACCATCGAGGCCAAGGTGATCCACGTGTCTGCGGATGAGCGTCGTCTGGGCCTGTCCATCAAGCAGATCAAGGAAGAGAGCGAGCCTCGCCGCCGTTCCTCTTCCAAGGGATATTCCTCCGGTGCTTCCGAATCCGGAAACACCCTGGGCGCCCTGCTTCGCGAGAAGCTGGAAGCCGCCGAGGAAGCCCGTCATGAAGGTGAGGAGTCCGCCGAGGATGAAGCCTAAGGCTCGTTTCTCAGCGCGTCACCCCCTTGTGTTCGGGTTCGCGTTACTCATTACGGCCGTGGTCCTCTTTATGGGGGCCTCGGCCTTTTTACGTGGCCTGCACGGCACCGCCGACATGGTCAGCGGCCGCACCGTGGGCGTTGTGTACCTGGAAGGCATGATCCTGGACGGTACCGACGTGGTGGAGTTCCTGCGCGAACTGCGCGAGGACGAGGATGTGGAAGGCGTGCTCCTGCGCGTTAACTCGCCGGGCGGGGCCGTGGCTCCGTCCCAGGAAATGTTCCGGGCCGTGGGCGAACTGGCCCGGGTCAAGCCCGTGGTGGCTTCCTACGGCTCCGTGTCCGCCTCGGGCGGATATTACGCCTCTTGCCCGGCCACCCTTATCGTGGCCAACCCCGGCAGCGTGACCGGGTCCATCGGCGTGCTTATGGAGTACGTGGATCTGAGCCAGCTGGCCGGAGAGCTGGGAATCCGCCGTGTGCTGCTCGCCTCCGGCGAGAACAAGGGCGCGGGATCCCCTCTGGAGCCGCTCACGGACGAGCAACGGGAACAGCTCATGGGCATTGTGCGGGACATGCATGACCAGTTTGTTTCGGACGTGGCCAAAGCGCGCTCCATGCGCAAAGACGCGGTAGCGGCCCTGGCGGACGGCCGGGTCTTTACCGGGCGGCAAGCCCGGGCCAACGGGCTGGTGGATGAGCTGGGCGGATTCGAATACGCCCTGTCCCGGCTCATGGAGCTTTGCCGGATGACCCGGCGGCCGAACCTCTATGAGGGACCGCCCCGGGAGGTCCCCCTGTTGGAACGCCTGGTGGGCGCGCAAAGCGCGGCTGCGCTGCTGACGTCCTGGCCGGAGCGGCTGGCTCCGGGCCTGCGCTTTTCCTATCGCTGACGCGGCCACGCTGGTTTTTCGGGGCCGCATCCCCCTTGACCATTTCCCCGGACCCTGCTCTTCTGGACGTTTGAACAGCGCGTGCCCCGCCCTTGCGTTTGGCTGGTGGCGCTGCGCATTGCATCCATGGAGCCAGTCATGCGTATGATCTTTTCCGGCGTGGGCGAGGCGTTTGATGAAACCCTGCCCAACACATCCATCCTCCTGGAAGGCACGGACGGCGAATCCCTGCTGCTGGACTGCGGTTTTACGGCAGCCTCGGCGTTCTGGAGCGTAGCGTCGCGCCCTCTGGATCTGGGAGCGGTCTGCCTGAGTCATTTT
>JAQVYA010000171.1 GCA_028708865.1 Desulfovibrio sp.
AGCTGAAGCAGCTGGTTGTCCGCTGGGAAGCTTTGAAGCAATGGGAGCATCAAACTTCCGGAAAGCTTATGGGCCAGCATGCGGCACTGCTGAACGACCTGCTGGAGCTCATCGAGCTTGTGGGCAGCACTTCCAGCCTGGGACTGGACCCGGATCAGGATTCTTCTGCCCTGGTCCGATTGATCTTGCTCCAGCTTCCACGAACTCAGGCCCTGGTTTCCGAATTGGTCACCAGTTACGAACTGGCGCGGGACACGGGGGGAGTCTCGGGAATGACCAGAAAGAAGATTCTACTGCTTGGAGCCGAGTTGCGTCGCGTTGGGTATGAGGATGTCCTTTCTGCCGGACGTACGGCGTTGGAAGAGGATGAGTTTTATCATGGGACCACAGAAACGTTACAGAAGAATTTACAGCCGTTGTTGCGCCGCTATGAAGCGTCGGCTCGCGATTTTTTAGAATATGTAAACATGCTTTCGGATGCGGCTCGTTGGACTTTGGTTCGTAGTCCCGCTTTTATGCAGTCCGCTCTTCAATTGCGGCGGACTGCGAGCGAGCTTTCCCGGACCGCCTCGGCAGAACTGGACGCACTTCTAGAGCAACGGTTGAACGATTATTATTCCACATTGTGGATGATCGGCATTACCTGCGGGGGCGCACTGCTCTTGGCGTTTGGCCTTGTGGCGCTCATCGGGCGGAGCGTGGTCCGGCCCATCGGCACATTGCGCAAATTTACCCGCCGCATTGCACGTGAGGACTTCGGGGCCAGCTTGGAAACTAAATTTAAAGGAGAATTGGCCGAACTGGCTGACGACATCCAGGCCATGTTATCCACGTTGAAGCGTTTTGGTTTTGCCCAGGGACTATTGGACGGGATGACTTCGCCGTGTTTTGTGGTGGATCGGCATTGTCACCTGACCTTTGTGAACCGGGCTATGCTGGATTTGCTGGAACGTCCCGGCGAACCAGCAGACTATCTTGGCGAGCCTATAGCCGATTTTTTTTACAAAGGTGCGCGTGGAGAAATTTTGGCCGAAAAGGTTCAGTCGGAACGTGTGCCGGTGGTCAACCACGAACGCGAACTGGTAACAGACAAGAACAATCGACGGTTTGTGCGGCTTGATGCCGCGCCGCTGTATGATTTGGAAGGAAAGCTCATGGGGTCCTTTACATTGGCCGCGGATCTGACGGCAGTGAAGGAGAACGAGCGTGAAGTGTTGCGCCAGTATGAAACCATGAGCCAGGTGGCGGCTCGGGCCGAAGGTATTGCCGACGATGTGGCCGAAGCGGCCGTGCGTCTTGGACGACAGATGGAAAAGGTCTCCGACGGTGCGGATAATCAAAAGAATCGTACGGTGGAGACTGTTACCGCTATGGAGCAAATGAACGCCTCTGTGGCCGAAGTGGCCCGTAATGCCGGAGACGCCGCCCGGGAAGCCCAGGAAGGCATGGGCAAGGCCGAGGATGGCGAGCGCACAGTGGATCAGGTCATTGACTCGATCCGTGAGGTGCAGGGACACGCGGAAACCCTGCGCACGGCCATGCGCGCCCTGGACAAGGAGGCTGCGGACATCGGGTCGATCATGGGCGTGATTGAAGACATTGCAGACCAGACCAATCTGCTGGCGCTCAACGCTGCCATTGAGGCGGCACGTGCGGGAGAGGCTGGACGGGGGTTTGCCGTGGTGGCGGACGAGGTACGCAAATTGGCGGAAAAAACCATGGAGGCCACTCAACAGGTGGGCCGTGCCGTGGTCAGCATCCAAAACAGCACAGAGCAAAGCGTACAAGCTACGGATCATGCCGTGGACGCGGTGCAATCTTCTACGGAGCAGGCAGCTGTCGCCGGCGTGGCCTTGCAGGAGATCGTGCAGGTCATCGACAATAATTCCGTTCAGATCCGGGCCATTGCCACGGCCGCTGAAGAGCAGGCCTCCACCAGCGAGGAGATCAGCCGCGCCCTAAACGGAATTGATACCGTGTGCAACGACACCCAGGGGCATGCAGCGGAATCCAAGCAGGCCATTGAGCGCCTTGCCCGACTTTCCGAAGACCTCCGACGGGTGATTCAGGAGATGCGGGAGCAATAGTCTCGGTTGACAAAGCAACGGCATGTTGCCAATGATCGGACTCCGGTGAAGCCGGGAAACGTAACGGTTTTGTAAGGAATGGCGCGCCATGGAAGATACTCAGGCCCGGCAGGAAGATGCCCTGATCCAGTTGGTCACTTTTCGTATCGGCGAGGAGGAGTTCGGCGTGGACATCCTTGCTGTGCAGGAAATCATCCGGACCATGGCCATCACCAAGGTGCCCAAGGCACCGAATTTTGTGGAAGGCGTGATCAACCTTCGCGGTAAGGTGATCCCCATTGTGGATCTGCGGCGTCGGTTCGGCATGGAAGACCGGGCTGGTGACAAGCATAACCGGATTATAGTTATTGAAACCGGAAATATCATTGTAGGATTTATGGTTGATTCGGTTTCCGAGGTGCTCCGTATCCCCGCCAGTACTATCGAAGCACCGCCTGCCGTAGTTTCCGGTTTGGAATCCGACTATATCGACGGAGTAGGCAAGCTGGATGATCGCCTGTTGATCATGCTGGATTTGGACCGGCTGCTTTCCGGACAGGAAAAGGAAGCATTGAACAAGGTAGGCTAGAACTGCAATCGGGTTCGGTCGCGAGTGGGCCGTTCCCCGTCGGCACGGACGGAGAGCGGCTTCTTTGCTTTTAGCATACTGCATATTTTGTCCGCGGCAGTAGGTCCTGCCGTTTTCGGACCGTCCCTGGGCTGACTAAAAGCGGGGCCACGTCCACCCTCATCGCCGTACAGGCTGGATGAACATTTCATGAGCAGATATTCACTGCCGCCACAATTGGCGGAATTCATACGTGGCCGTGGAGAGCACCTTCGTGTGTTCAAAAGTGGTCCGGCCGGGCAGGCCGTGGCAGCGGACGCTTTGTTGCGTTCCGGGTGCAATGTGGCGCTCATTGCGCCGGGGGCCTCCGAATACCGGGAGATCAAGGCATTGTTGCGGCTGTTTTCCGGGGACGATTTGAACCGTCCCGTTTGGGAACGGCATTGGGTGAGCCTGGGCACGCATCGTCCGGAATTCCCGTCCGCCCGCTTCTGGGCGGAACGAATGGCCGTATTGCATGCCTTGGTGCATGGTTCCAAGCCCAAGGGCTTGTTGCTTACAGCGGACAATCTCATGCCGCTTTGGCCTTCCGTGGAAACGGTGCAGAGCAATTTCCAGACGCTTCAACGGGGCGAGGAAATTTCTCTGGAAATGGTCCTGGAGCTGCTGGTGTGTTGGGGGTATGAGCGCCGAAAGATGGTGGCGGACGTGGGGGAGGTTGCCGTCCGCGGTGATATTTTGGATATTTTCCCTCCGGGATATGGCCATCCGCTGCGTTTGGAATTTTTTGGAGACACTCTGGAACAGTTGCGCCTTTTCGATGCCTCGTCCCAGCGTTCGCGGCAGAAACTGGAAGAGGTCACGCTCTTGCCCGTGACCCCCACTCCCCAGAGCGAGACGCGTGGTTCTGCGGCGGGTGGCCATTGGCAGGAACTGCGCCGCACCGGTGAAATGGGGGCCGTAGACGAACAGGAGCTCCGGCAGGCGCTGGATCAGGGGAACTCCTGGTTTTTCCCCGGAATGTATGACCCTGAGGCCGGACCGTTGGAGGCTTTTTTGCCGCCTGACGCCGTATGCGTTCTGAGTTCTGCGGAAAACCTGCGGCAACGGGTGGAGGAGGCGGGTGAAGCCTGGCGTGAATTCGTAGAGCGTCAAAAACGGGATCAGCAGCGCCGCTGGCCCCTGGATGCATTGTGCCGGGGAACGGACTCGGCCCGCAACGCCTGGATTGATCGACGGCAACTGGTTTTTGAAGACCTTACATTGGGCGTGGAGAAGAACGGACTGGACTTGCCGGAAACGCGGTATGCGGACTTTTCGGATTTGTTCTGGAAGCCGGATCAGGCGCAACGCCCTTGGGCCGCCCTGGTGGCTGCTCTCAAGGATTGGGCCCGTCGGGACGGGCAAACCGTACTTTGTTTTCGTACTGAGCATTCCCGCTCCAAGTTTTTGAGCCTGCTGGAAGGGGAGAACCTGGGATTGGCTCTGGAGTTTGTGCCGGACCGACGCGGACTTTTTGCTTTGGTGGCCCCTCTGGCAAAGGGATTTGAACTCCCCTGGCTCAACATGCGCCTGCTCGGGGAGGACGTGATTCAGCCTCGGCGGGAAACTCGCGTTCGTTCTGACGGCAAGCGATTCCAGGGGCTGGACCGATACGACGATCTTCTGGAAGGCGATTTGCTGGTGCACCGGGATTATGGGTTGGCGCGTTTTGGCGGCTTGCAGCACCTGCGCACCGGCGAGGTGGAAAACGACTATTTGCTGCTGCTTTTTGATGGGGAAGATAAACTTTATCTCCCAGCGGACCGGATTAAGCTGGTACAACGATTCAAAGGGCCTGAAGGTTCCAGCCCGGCCCTGGATAAGCTTGGCGGCTCGCGTTGGAGCAAAACCACGGCGCGGGTCCGCAAGGCCCTCGAGAAAATCGCCCACGAACTGGTGGCGATGTACGCTGTTCGGCGGGTTACCAAGGGGTTTGTTTATGGCGACCCCGGCGAGATGTACCACGAGTTTGAATCAGGATTCGGCTTTGATGCCACCCCGGATCAGGACAAAGCGGTGCGTGAGGTCTTTGCAGACATGGAACGGCCGGAACCCATGGACCGGCTCATCTGTGGGGATGTCGGCTTTGGCAAGACCGAGGTAGCGCTCCGGGCTGCGTTTCGGGCCGTGGTGGAGGGGCGGCAGGTGGCGTTGCTGTGCCCCACTACGGTTTTGGCCGAACAACATTACCAAACGTTTAAAAAGCGAATGGAACCGTTTGGTGCCAACATCGGACTGTTGTCGCGGTTTGTTCCGCCAAAACGGCAGAAAACCGTGGTGGCGGCAGCGGCCCGGGGCGAAGTTGATGTGCTCATCGGAACGCACCGCCTGTTGTCCAAGGATGTGGAACTGCCCAACCTCGGGCTGATGATTTTGGATGAGGAGCAACGTTTCGGGGGCAAGCACAAGGAACGGCTTAAGCACTACCGGAA
>JAQVYA010000172.1 GCA_028708865.1 Desulfovibrio sp.
CATCATTCCGGCCTTTCTGCGCCTGCGTCTCAAGGTCAATGAAATTATTTCCACCCTGATGCTGAACTATATCGCCATATTGTTCATCGACTATCTCGTGCTGCGGGTCTGGAAGGATCCTTCCGGGTTTCCCGTATCGCCGGAGTTCAGCGACGGTGCCACCATCGGCATCATGTTTGGACGAATGCATTGGGGCCTGTTGCTTTGCGTCGTTTGTGGGTTTGTGGTCTGGGCATTCATGCGCTTTACCCGGCTGGGCTACGAACTCAAGGCCAGCGGGGAGGGGGCGCGGGTGGCTCGATATGCCAAACTTCCGTATTCCTTTCTTGTTCTTTTTGTCATGGGGGTGAGCGGCGTTCTGGCGGGTTGGGCCGGAGCTATGGAAGTGTCTGCCGTGGTGGGGCGCCTTCAGCCGAGCATCATGGCTGGGTATGGATACACTGCCATTGTTGTGGCATGGCTCGCACGATTGCAGCCTTTGTCCATAGCCGTGGTGGCCTTTTTGCTGGCCTCTTTGCGCGTGGGAGCGGAAAACCTCCAGATCGAATTGCAGATACCCGCTGCTTACGGGGTGATCATGGAGGGCTTGATTTTGTTGACCGTCCTTGCGGCGCAATTTTTTACCACCCATACCATTGAACGCACTCGGGAGGGCGACGAATGAGCTTTGAATTGATCATCGCCCTGCTGGCCGCCACAGTGCATTCGGGAACTCCGATTTTGTTCGCCACGTTGGGCGAGATGCTTACAGAAAAGGGCGGGGTGCTCAACCTGGGCGTGGAAGGAATGATGAGCGTTTCCGCGTTTGCGGCGTTTATGATTTGCCTGACCACGGGGTCGGCCTGGCTTGGCCTACTGGCCGGAGGGGTGGCCGGTTTGCTCATGGGAGGTGTGCATGCCTTTGTTACGGTGAACTGTCTGGGCAACCAGGTGGTCTCCGGGCTGGCGTTAACGATCCTGGGCGGCGGACTTACGGAGTTTATGGGCACCCCCTATATCGGTACCAGCACGGAAGGCTTTCGCCCGTTGATGCTGCCGTTGCTTTCCGATCTTCCGGTGTTAGGACCGATTTTTTTCCGACACAGCATCCTGGTCTACATTTCCTATATCTTGCCTTTTTTGTTCTGGTTTTTTATGCGGCGTACCCGGTTGGGGTTGGCCATTACGGCTGTGGGAGAAATGCCCGCTGCCGCTGCCGCCGTGGGGTTGAAGCCCCGTCGTCTTCGCTGGTTCGCCGTTACGGCTGGTGGATTTTTAGTGGGGCTTTCGGGAGCATATCTCTCCCTGGCCTATACGCACCTTTGGACCACGGGCCTGTCCGGCGGTCGCGGCTGGATTGCCGTGGCTCTGGTCATTTTTGCCTTTTGGCGACCATTTCGGGCCGTTGTTGGCGCTTATCTTTTCGGCGGCGTCATGGCTTTTCAGTTGCGGCTGCAGGCATCCGGCACCGACATCGCTCCCCAGTTTTTGCTCATGCTGCCCTATGCCCTGACAGTGCTGGTGCTTGTCCTTTCGGCTTGGCGCGGTACCCGTCGTTCGCAGGGGCCGGGAGCTCTGGGCGTCAACATCGAGCCGGAGGGCTGACATGGACGTTTCCGATCTGCTCAAGCAACTGGACCGGAGCAAGCGGGTCGTCCCGCCGCAAGAGAACCCTTTGGTCAGCATCAAGGGCCTGACCAAACGGTTCGGAAAGGTGCTGGCCAACGACAACATCTCCCTGAACATCTATCCCGGGCGGGTCAAAGCCCTGCTCGGAGAAAACGGTGCAGGCAAGAGCACGCTCATGAGCATGCTGGCCGGGAGATACCAACCTGACGCCGGAACCATAGAACTGGATGGTGAGCCGGTGCGCTTCACCTCGGCCCGGGATGCCATTGAGGCCGGTATCGGCATGGTTTACCAGCATTTTATGTTGGTGGAGCCCATGACCGTTGCCGAGAACGTGCTCCTGGGACAGGAGGGGAGTTTTTTCCTCAATCCTCGGGAGATGCGCCAGCGGGTTCGGCAGTTGTCCGAACAATACGGACTGGAGATTGACCCGGCGGCACGGGTTTCGGACTTGTCCATGGGGGAAAAGCAGCGTGTGGAAATTCTTAAGTTGCTCTACCGCGACAGCCGGGTGCTGATTTTTGACGAACCCACCGCCGTACTGACTCCCCGGGAGACGTTTCACCTTTTCGAGGCCCTGTGGAAGATCGCGGCCCAGGGAAAATCCATCGTGTTCATCAGCCACAAGCTGGAGGAAGTGCTGGCCGTGGCCGACGAAATCGCCATCCTGCGGCAGGGACGCATCGAAGGCGAGTTTTCCGAGTCTGAAGTAACGTCCAAGGCGGACTTGGCCTGCCGCATGGTGGGCAAGGAAGTCCTCCTGGAAGTTGACCGCGAAGAGGTCAGCCAGGGGGAGACCGTGCTCCAAGTTCGAGGATTGACGGGCATCGGTCTGGAAGACATTCATTTTGAACTGCACCAAGGTGAAGTGCTGGCCGTGGTCGGGGTGGCCGGGAACGGACAAAAGGCATTGGTGGAGGCTATCTGCGGCTTGCGTAAGCCACCAGTCAACACCATGTTTATTATGGGAAAGCGCTGGCGTGATTTTTATGCCAAGCCGTCCTGGAAAAATTCGCTGGCCTATATCCCGGAGGATCGGCTCGGGCTGGCCACCTGCCGGAATCTGAATCTCGTTGACAACCTCTTGCTGACCACTCGACAGGGATTTGCCCGTGGTCCCTGGCTGGACAAGAAAAAAGCAGCGCAGGATACCACTGAGTTAATCAAGAAGTTTGATATCCGGCCTGGACGGATTGCGGCTTTGGCTTGGCAGCTTTCCGGCGGCAATCTGCAAAAATCTGTTTTGGCAAGAGAACTTTACCGTTGTCCTCGGCTTATTGTGGCCGAGCAACCCACCCAAGGGCTGGACATTGCGGCCACGGAACAAGTCTGGAATCACCTGCTCGCGGCGCGGGAGATGGCAGGAATTTTATTGGTGACCGGCGATCTGAACGAGGCTCTGCAATTGGCGGATCGCATTGCGGTTATTTATCGTGGCCGATTCATGGATTTGTTCCCCGTGTCGGACAAAGAAAAGGTCCGCCGCATTGGCTTGATGATGGCCGGGGTGGAACGGGAATAGCTCTTTTTTGTCCATCAGTGTGAGATAACAGCGGGATCATGATGTCATGATCCCGCTGTTTTTTATCCGTGCCGCAACAGTGTTTGGAGTTGTCCGTAACCTGTGGGATTGCCCACATCATAGACCGTACCCTGCAAGGGGACTCCCTGGAATGGAACGCCCTTTTGGAGCATGGCTCGACGAACTTTGCCGTCGGTCAGCTCTCCATGAAATCCGGTCTGACGCACTTGCTCCGCGTATTCAAAAAAATGAGGCAGAGTGACAAATAGACCGCAGGTGCGGAGTTCTCCACGCCTGGTCAGCGGAAAGGGGCCGGTTCCCTTGGGGTGGAAGGCGGTGATAGGAATACTTTGGACCGGATCTGCCATGACGGTATTTTCAGATGCCAACTCAATTCGTCCGGAATTGCCGATGCCGGGCGCGTTTTCCGGGGTAACCCGCATTAGGGCGAGGGTATCGCAGCCTGTTGTCTGAAATGCTTTGCAGACCTGTTGTAGCATACCCGGGCTCGGGTGGCCGATATTGTCCGGGTAAAGCACGGCAACTGGGTGGTTCAGCAAGTCGTGAACATAGGATGCCTCCGGAGATGGATTCCAGGCCTGCAAGAGCGCGTCGACTTCACCCCTGGGTTGATCTTGCCATACAATATGGAGCCGGTATGGTCCTTGGTTCTGGTTCAGGTGGTCCAGCAGGCGTTCCTTGCCCGGCCGTAAAATGACGATGACGTCTTGAATGTTGGCGTACCGGGCCTCGGACAAGGCAAAGTCAATCACCCTGGCGTGGCCTAAGGGAAGCAATTCTTTGGGAAGAGCAGGATCGATCACACGCATGCGTGTGCCTAATCCCGCTACAGGAAGAATCAACGTGGATGGCTGTCGTTGCGTCATGCAGGCAAGACTAGCAAAGATTCCATCAGGCCGAAACAGCCGGGAGGACGTGTGTTTCCGGTTTGGGAAACTTAGTCGCTGGAGCTGAACAAGTTCTCCGCCGCAGTGACGTGTTGTTCCAGTTCTGCGTCCGAGAGCTTGAGCCTTGTTTGTAGTCGGTAAAGGGCTTCTGTCGGGTCGAACAGCGGGTAGTCGCTGCCAAAGAGAAGTCGGTCTTTGGGATGGTTATTCCAAATGGCCTTCAGTTCTTCGTCCGTGATGAAGGGCAGCGAACTGGACGTGTCCATCCAGATGTCGAGACCGCAGAGATGTTCGGGAACGTATTTCCAGTGTTGGTATCCGCCCAGATGGGCGGCAATGATCCGCGACTTGGGAAAGGCGCGGCGAACGGCTGCAAGTTTGCGTGGGCAACTGGGGTTCTCGTCTGGGGGTAAGGCGTCGCCCACATGGATCATGAGAATGAACCGTCCGTTGATCATTTCCATGAGCTGGTAAAATTGGGGATCGTCAAGGCGAAATCCCTGGAAGTCCGGATGGAATTTGAGCCCTTGGATTCCTTTGGCTTCCAGGCGGTCAAATTCTTTTTCCGCTTCGGTATAGCCGGGGTGCATGGTGCCGAAGGCAACGACTTCCTCGTACTGCCTATTCAGGTCAATGGCCCAATTGTTGGCGGGGATGACTTGAGAGGGGTCCGTGGCTGCGGAATGCAGGACCAGCCGGTCCATTCCGGCCTTGCGTTCGCGTTTCAGCAAATCGTTCAGGGTCCCGTTGCCCACGGGGGGGATTCCGTAATGGTCCTGAAGCTGTGCCGTGACCTTGTGTGCTATCTTGGGATGAAATGCGTGCGTATGAACATCGTAAAACATGATGAGAGCATACTCCGCCTGGGGAGGGAAGCAAGAGGGGAGCGGGTGCTTCCCCGCTCCCTTGAAAAGTCTTAAAAGCGTTCGAACTCGCTGTCGTCCACTTCCTCTGTGTCCTCTTGCCGCGAGGAGAGCGCGGCGCGGCGTGTTCCACTAAGGGAGCGGGCCGGCTGGGAGCCATTCTCCGAGATTTTAAAAAATCCCATAAGCTGGCGCAGCTCT
>JAQVYA010000041.1 GCA_028708865.1 Desulfovibrio sp.
CGTTGCCCGTGGAAAGGGGCGTCAGGATCTGCACGGCGTCGGGCAGGCATGTGCTGGTTTCCACCACGGCTTCAAAGAGGATTTCTTCGGGGAGCAGACGCCGGGCCGCCTCCACCATGTATCCGCCGATGAGCAGCCCCGGGGCGGGGTATCCGTGAAAGTCCTTGGCCTTCTGCGTGAATTCCTCAAACGTGTGGGGTCCGATGTTCATGTGTCGCGGCTTCCGGGGTTGGGGCGGTGTGCAGGGCCAGTCGGGCCAGCCGCCAGGGGTGGGTGTAGATGTTCATGCCCTTGGGCTTGAGTCGTCCGATCAGGGTCATGCCTTTGCCGTGGGCCAGTTCCACGGACGGGGCCGTGGCAACGGAGAACCCGGCCAGGATGCCGATGCCCGCGGCCATGGCCTTGCGGGTCAGCTCCAGGGCCAGCCTGGAGGAAAGCACGGCCAGGTCCACGCGGCCGAGCAGCTCTTGATCCAGGGCCATGCCGATGGCCTTGTCCAGGGCGTTGTGGCGGCCGATATCCTCGGCAAAAGCGAGCAGGGTGCCGCTGCCGTGGAACAGGGCAGCTCCGTGCATGGCTCCGGTGGCGTGGTGCACTTTCTGTTGTTGCTCGAAGCGGGCCCGCAATTCCAGCAGGCGTTCCGCACCGCGGGTCAGCAGGGTGTTTGCTGCGTCCATGGCCGGGCGGTCTTCTGCTTTGCCCTGGTCCGCCAATGCCGTACTCCGGCGTTGCACAGGCCGAAGTCCCGACTTGAGGGCAACCTGGACAAGGGTATGCGATGTATACTCGCAAACTGTTATTTCGGCAATGTCATGTGCGGATTGAATCCAGCCTCTGGTGAACAGCGCGCCAAGCACGAGTTGCCGGTCCTGGCCCGGGGTCCGGCTGAGGTAGACGGGCTTGCGTCCGGGCACCCGGATTTCCAGGCCGTGCTCCATGCCGAGCACGTCGGGCGCAAAGCCGAGGCGGCCGGCCTCGTAACGCAGAAGCCGGGCATTGCCCGTATGGCTTGCCGGGGAAAGATCCGCCCGGGGGCGTTCCGGAGCTGGGCCGGGAATGGCAGCGGAGTTGGTCATGGCGCGTCCCTTCTGAAAAAGGTTGTTCCGGTCCTGGGAGTTAGTCCTGTGGCAGGACGTTCCAGATGCTGCGGAACAGGGGGCGAAGTCCCCGCTCCCGGGCCACCATGTCCAGGTGCAGCAGGGCCAGGGGCACGGTTTCCAACGCCGGAACAGGGTCGTACTCCCGCAGGTCAACGCACAGGGCATATCCGTTGCAGGCACGGCAGACCTCGATGCGTTCCCTGGCGGCGTCCTGGGCATAGAGCAGTTCGCGCTGCTCGGAGTCGGCCTGGCCGCAACCAGGGCAGGCGTCGCGCCGTATCCGCCAGTGGTGGCCGCACAGACCACAGTGCAGGTGTTTGCGACCGCCGCCGCTGACGATTTGTTCCGTGTGGGCGGGCTCCCGGGGAGAAAGAGAGGCAAAGGCGGGCAGGCAGCCGCATACCGGACAGACCGGCTCCTTCCAGTCTCCCCAGGTGGCGGGCTCGGGAAGCATGGCCGCGGCCGTGCTCAGTACCGGGGAAA
Source organism: Desulfovibrio sp. (assembly GCA_028708865.1). Lineage (GTDB taxonomy): Bacteria > Desulfobacterota > Desulfovibrionia > Desulfovibrionales > Desulfovibrionaceae > Paucidesulfovibrio. Next base: position 1,584 of record JAQVYA010000041.1, read on the forward strand.
GTACATGGTGCAGGAAAAACCCAAGGCGGCCCGGGTCAATGGCTGGTTCGTCGCGGTCCTTCCGGTCCTGTTCCAGTTCCGTTGCCAGGCGTTTGATTGCGGCTTCGTCCCCTTGGAGCAGAGGGAGCACCAGGTCGGCCGGTGTCCGGCCGGAGCGTTGCATTTGGTCGCGCAAAAGAGCTTCCAGGCCGGGGCGTTCCAGGAGTGTTTCCAGCACAGGGGCCATGCGTTCCAGGCTTTGGTCCAGGGCCTGGTCCCAGGTTTTCAGATCGTTGCCGATGAGCAGCGGGATGCCCTGCCCCTTGAGGGTTTGCGCGTGGGGCGGCAGAGCGGGGCAGGTAGGGGCCAGTTCTTCTCGTAGAAGCTCGGCGCACTCCAACAGAGGGGCGAACACGTCGGCAAGCTGCTGGTAGGCCGGGCGCTCTTGGCAAAGGCGTTGCAGACTGGAGCGGACCGAATCGGTCCGGAGTTGGGCAGAGGTGCGGGTGTGCATGGCGGCCTCCCTTGCGGGTTGGGGTGTATGGTTTGGGGCGCGGCCCGCAGGCCGCGCCCTTTCTTGGAGGGAGTGACGTCCCGAATCATCCCAGGCCGTCAGCGATCCGCCGCAGAGGGCGGCCCAGCACGGCAAGGAAGCTCTTGCGGTCCATGGGCCGCACCGGGGCCAGGGAGGCCACGGCATAGTCGTGGTAGTTTTCCGGCGCATCCGTGAGCAGGAAGATCACGTTCACGTCCTCGGGGTCCGCGAGCATGGCTTCGGGGAAGTTCTTGCGCACCCGTTCCAGCCGCTGCGCGGCCAGCTTGAGCATGTCTTCACGCTCGCCGAAGTTCATGGTTCCCGTGGGGCAGGCCTTGACGCAGGCGGGCAGCATGCCGCTGCGCACGCGGTCGATGCACATGGTGCACTTGGTCAACTGCCCGGTTTTCGGGTCCCGCCGGGGGATGTTATAGGGACAGGCGTCGCGAATGTCCTCAAAGTCCATCTCGCTGAATTGGCGGGTGGCCTCGGTAAAGAGCACCGCGCCGGTGGCCTTGTCCTGCACGATGGCGTTTTCGTGGGTCATGTCCCCCACCTGTTTACAGGGCGGGGAAACGCAGTGGCGGCATTGATCCGGGAAGAAGTTCCAACGGATCACGTCGCCGTCCAGGTGTTCGCTGAAGCGTACCAGCTTATAGTTGAAGGAGTTCAGGTCCTGGGGGTTCTGATGGCTGCCCCAGCCGAACTGCGTGGTCTTGTTGGCCGGGAGTTCGTGCCATTCCTTGCAGGCGATCTGGCAGCCCCGACACGCGGTGCACCGCGATGTGTCGATAAAGAACGTCTTGGGCATGATCTGCTCCTTTGCAGGTCCGGGCGGCCCGGGGCCGCCCGGGTCGCACGTTAGGTGGCAAGCTCAGTGAGCTTGTCGGCCTTGCGGATGTTCACGCAGCTGGCCTTGTATTCCGGGATGGTGGTGTTGGGGTCGCCCACCGACGGCGTGAGCCGGTTGGTGGAGTCTCCGGTTCCGGGGGTGGTCCATCCGAAACAGAACGGCATGCCGATTTCGTGAACGATTCTGCCGTGCACCTTGAGCGGGCGCATGCGCACCGTGACCATGGCAATGGCCTCGACGCGTCCGCGGATGCTCTCGATGATCACGCCTTCGCCGTTTTTGATGCCCTTTTCCTTGGCCAGTTCCGGGCTGATCTCAACGTAGAGCTGCGGCTCGGTTTCCAGCAGGTTGGGCACGTTGCGGGTTTCCCCGCCGCCGCACCAGTGTTCGGTGACGTTGTAGGTGGTCAGCACGATGGGGAAGCGCGGATCCGCCGGGGGAGCCAGCAGGTCCATCTCGCTGCTGACGGACTTGTAACATGGGCTGCTGAGCTGCCCGGAGAACAGGTTGCTGTTCACCGGAGTTTCCACGGGTTCGTAGTGCTCGGAGAAGGGACCGTCCTGCCGCCCGGGGCCGAAGATCTGGCCGTAGCCGTGGCGGGACATGATGAACGGGTTGCGTCCCTTGCCCGTGGCCAGGGGCGGCCAGCCTCCGTCGGGTACGTCTCCCACCCACTTGCCGTTCTTCCATTCGATGACGGCCTTGGCCGGGTTGAAGGGACGTCCCTGTTCGTCCACAGAGGCGCGGTTGTAGAGGATGCGCCGGTTCACAGGCCAGCACCAGGACCAGTTGGGGTACAGGCCGATCTTGGCCTGCATGGGGGTCTGCTCCGCGCTGCGGCGTTTGGACTTGTTGCCGTCCTCCTCGGTGTAGCTTCCGGCGTAGAGCCAGTTCAGGCTGCTGGTGGACCCGTCGTCTGCCAGGGCCGTAAACGAGGGCACTTGCTGGCCCTTCTTGTAGAGTTTGCCCTTGATTTCCGTATCCCGGGTAAAGTGGCCGTTGATGCGTCGGCAGACTTCCTCGGCGTCATAGGATTGGGGCCAGTCCAGCTTGAGCAGCGCCTCGGGCAGCACGCCGCCGTCCTTGGCGTAGAGGTTGCGGACGCGATTGAGCATGTCCACGAACATCTGGCCGAAGTTGCGGGCTTCGTACCCGGGCTTGATGGCCTGGTAATGCCAGAGCAGCCAGCGGCCCGAGTTGGTCACGGAGCCTTCCTTTTCCAGCCGGTGGGCCGAAGGCAGCAGGAAGACCTCGGTCTTGTTTTTCTTGGGATCAACCCCGGGGCGGCGCCAGTTGTCCGTGGTCTCGGAGTGGTGCAGTTCCGCGGTTACCAGCCAGTCCAGGTTGTCCAGGGCCTTGCGGACCTTGTTCGTGTTGGGCACCGAGTTCATGGGGTTCAGGCCGATGATGATGCCGCCGCGGATCTTGTTTTGGTACATGCGGTCGAAAAGGAACATATAGGAATAGTCTTCGCCCTTTTCGATCTTGGGCAACAGCTCGTAGCAGAATTCGTTTTCTCTGGTGGCGTTTTCGCCGTACCAGGCCTTGAGCAGGCTGGCGAAGTACTTGGGCTTGTGTTGCCACCAGTTGGCCGAGAGCGGATCGTGGCTCACCGGAGTGTTGGCCTTGATGTATTCCTCGTAGGTCTGCCAGCCGTTGTGGGGCATGGCCATGTAGCCGGGGATGATGTGGTAGAGCAGGGTATGGTCTGTGGAGCCCTGCACGTTGGGCTCGCCCCGCAGAGCGTTGATGCCGCCCCCGGCCACGCCGATATTGCCCAGCAGAAGCTGGATGATGGCGGCGGAACGGATGTTCTGCACGCCCACGGTATGCTGGGTCCAGCCCAAGGCGTACATGACGGTTCCGGCCTTGTCCGGCTTGCCTGTGGCCGCGAAGGTTTCGTACACGCGCCGGAGGTTTTCCTTGGAAACTCCGGTGGTGGCGGAGACCTTGTCCAGGCTGTAGCGCTCGTAGTGCCGGCGCATGAGCTGGAATACGCAGCGCGGGTGTTGCAGGGTCACGTCCCGCAGGGGCACGCCGTTTTCGTCCAGTTCGAAGTTCCATTTGCTCTTGTCGTAGAGTCTGGTCTTCGGGTCATATCCGGTGAAGAGTCCGTCCTGGAAGCCGTATTCCTTGCCCACCACCAGACCGGCGTTGGTGTATTCGGCCACGTACTTCTTAAAGTAGGATCCGCTCTCCAGAATGTAGTGAATCATGCCGCCGAGGAAGGCGATGTCCGTGCCGGACCGCAGGGGCACGTGAAAATCCGAGCGGGCCGAGGTCCGCGAGAACTTCGGATCCACGTGCATGACGGTGGCGCCGGCGTCCTTGGCCCGCAGCACCCACTTGAACGAGATTGGATGGTGTTCGGCAGCATTGCTGCCCATGATAAGGATGGAATCGGCATTCTTGATGTCGATCCAGTGGTTGGTCATCGCGCCGCGTCCGAACGACTCTCCCAGAGCCGCAACTGTGGCGCTGTGTCAAATACGTGCCTGGTGGTCCATGTGGACGACCCCCAGGCCGCGCATGGCCTGATGGGCCAGGGCGCATTCTTCGTTGTCCGCGTGGGAGGTTCCGAGCAGGAACATGGATTCCAGGCGGTTCACGGTATTGCCGTGCTCATCCTTGAGGATGAAGTCCTTGTCGCGCGTTTCCTTGACGCGCCGGGCAATGCGGTCCATGACCCATTCCCAACTTTTTTCTTCCCATTTGTCGCTGTAGGGGGCGCGGTACAGGGGCTTTTTGACCCGGTGTTCGCTGGTGGTCATGGTGAACATGGCCGCGCCCTTGGCGCAAAGGGAACCCTCGTTGACGGGGTAGTCCGGGTCTCCCTCGGTGTTCACCAGCTTGCCGTCCTTGACGTAGCCGATGGCGTTGCAGCTTACGGAGCAGAACGGGCAGACCGTGAAGATCTCCTTGGCTCCGTCGATCTTGAGCTGCGCGGCATAGGCCTCCACCGGCGTGAGGTCCACGCCGAGCTGGCCCAGGGAAAGCCCCACGGCTCCCGCCCCGGCCAGCTTGAGGAAACTTCTTCGATTACACTGCATTCACGACCTCCTTTGCCTGCTCCGAAGCCTTTTCGGAACATTGGTCTTTCGTTGGGTATTGGAGATCACTCTAGCATTAAATTCTTTTATTTCAATATGTTATTATTAACATGTTGGGGTGCGTCTTCCGCCTCGTCCGCGGCCGGGCCGCCAAATTGCCGCACCTCCAGGGGAACCGTTTGCCGGGCCTGCTCCAGGGCAAAGCGTTCCACCGAAGCGAACCAGCGCTCATATTCCAGGGCCAGGGAGCGACCATACTCCGTGAGCCGATATCCGGACCGGCGGCAACCTTTGCGCTCGATGAGTTTTTTGCCGAGCAACGCTTCAGTCTTCTTGATTTTGCCCCAGGCGCCCCGGTAGGACATGCCCAGATTGGCGGCCGCAGCGGAAAGGGACCCGCTGGTATGGATCTCGCGTAACAACAAAAGGCGGCCCATGCCGAAAAGCACTCCCTGGTCGTTTTCCAACCAGAGGTGCAGGCGCAGTACGGCCCGGGGTCTGCCCGGGTGCTGCCGTACCCTGCCGCCCTGGGACGCGGCCGACTCGGAAGCCGATGGTGTCTGGTACATGCTGCCCCCATTGCCCGGATGGCCGGGATTTGAATTATGCCTTTTTAGACATAAAAAACTATAGGCGGGAACAATGAAAACGCAATCCACCTGCTCTTGCCTTCTATTTGACACCATAGTCTCGGGCCGGGGAGAGGACGGGCCAAACATAGCCGCTGGGGTATCCTATGGAAAACAACGCCATGGGAAACAGGCGGGCCAACGGATGCCTGCTGGCCGGGCCAAGCCCTGGTCCGGGAAGTGGTGACAGGGGGAGGGCGGTGGACCGCGCCGAAAAAAGAGACCGGCCTGAAAGCGCCTTCAGGCCGGTCCGCAGGGGTTCGCGGGCTGTCGCAGGTCAGCCGCGGGGAGAGAAGGTTCAGGCTTTGCGCACGTCGATGAAGTGTTCCTGCATGGAGACGGCGCCGCCGGCTTTGTCGTAGTTGGAAATGCCTTGGGGCATGAGCAGATTGTCGGCCGCTCCCTGGCCCTTGGCCCGGCTTTCGCAAGGCAAGTCATGGCCGAAGCCGTGGATCATGAACACGCATTCCGGGTGGATGAACGGCGTGACAAAGGCTTTGATGCGGCCCTTGTAGCCGTTGCTGCCCACCTCCACGTAGTCACCGTCCGCAATGCCCAGTTGTTCGGCCTCGTGGGTGTTGATCCAGAGCAGGTTCTCGGGCATCTGCTCAAAGAGCAGCGGGTTGTTCACGGTATGTCCTTGGGTATGCAGGGCGCAACGGCCAAAGGTGATGCGGTAGCGCCCTTGGGGCGGCCGCTGCGGAGAGATATAGGGCGGCAACGAGGGTAGGCCGCTTTTTTCCAGCCGGGGCGAATGCACTTCAATTTTGCCGGACTCGGTTTTGAACTTGAATCCGTCCATGTCGCGGTACAGGGGCTGGTCAGCCAGGGAAACCATGCCCGTGGCCTCAAAGTCCTGAATGCTCACGCCCGTTCCTTGGAGCTGGAAGTTCCAGACGTCCTCCACGTTGTCGTAGGCCAGTTCCTCAATGCCCATTCTTTTTGCCAGCCCTGCGTAGATTTCCCAGATGGCCTTGGTGTCGTACACGGGTTCCATGACCCGGGCCCGGCGGATGAACGACGGTTTGAGTCCGTTCTTGGTGGCCAGGATGGAATCGCGCTCCAGGTATGGGGAGATGGGCAACACCACATCCGCGAACCAGGCCGTGTCCGACCAGGTAAAGGTCGCGGCCACAAGCAGATCCAGATTGGCCCATTTTTTCTTCACGTCGTCCCGGTCCGGGAAGGCCATGAGCGGGTCGTGCCGGTTCACGATGTACGCCTTGATGGGGTAGGGCTCGCCCGTGACGATGGCCTCGTAGGCCAGGTTCACCAGTCCGGGCCCGGCGTCATAGTGGGTCCGTCCTTCCATCCAGCCCACGCCATCCACGCGCTTTTCCTCGGGCTTGGGGAAGAGGTTCATAAAGCTGTTCAGCCCCTTGCGGCCCACGTCTCCGGGTTTGTTCATGATGGGCAGGCCGCCCTTGGCCCCGATGCTGCCCAGCAGGGCGTTGATCAGGTAGGCGGTGCGCGACATGTAGAAGGAATCGGAGTATCGCGCCGTCATCCAGCCCGGGTGCCAGAGCACGGCGGGCGCGACTTCGGCCAACTCGCGGCAGAACCGGCGCAACTCTTCGGCTGCAATGCCGGTCTCCTCCTCGGCCCATTCCGGGCTGTAGGGCTGGACAAAGTCCACCAGCACCTGGAAATCGTTGAAATGTTTCCCCACAAAATCCTGGTCGTAGAGTCCGGCATGGATCAGCTCGTGGATTACGGCCAGATTGAAGGCATAGTCCGTGCCGGGGCGGACCATGAAGAAGTTATCCGCCTTGGCCGCGGTAACGCTGGCGCGGATGTCGATACAGCTGATTTTGGCGCCGTTGGCCACGGCGTCCAGGGTGTTGTTCACCTCGGCCACGTTCACGGCTTCGAAGATGTTCCGGGTCTGGACCACCAAGTGTTTGGTGTTCTTGAGGTCATAGGCCACGCCCTTGCGTCCGAATCCGAACACGGACAGGGCCGCGTTCTGCACGTTGCGGGCGCAGGCCGCGTCATGGTTGTTGTAGTTGGGGGTTCCGATGGCGCGCAGGAAGGCGCGGTGGAAGTCGCGGAAGGGGCCGCCGCGGTCGGAAAAGAGCACGGCTCTGTCTCCGTATTCGGCGCGAACCTTGTTAAGCTTGTCAGCCACGTAATCCAGGGCTTCGTCCCAGCTTACCTTGCGCCATTTTCCCTCTCCACGTTCCCCTTCGCGGATCATGGGATATTGGGGTCGTTCTTCGTCTTCGGTGAGGGCCACCCCGGCAGCCCCGCGCGGACAGAGCGCCCCGGCGATGCCTGCGGCATGGGGGTTGCCCTGGATGTACACGCAGCGGCCGTTCTCCACCTCCGCCTCAATGGGGCAGCGCACCGAGCACATGCCGCAGATGCTGAATACTTTTTCTTTTGCCATGGCTTCCTCCAAAAGATGCCGTCCGTGCCCGAGAACAACGGCGTACTCCCTCCTCATACCGCAAAACCGCGGAAAATTCACGCGGTCAGCCCCCTTTTCAGGGTGAAACTTTGTTAACGATGTACAGGATGTTGGAAGCCGTCAAAAGCTATGTGAAAAAAATAACATGGGCTTGCAGCGGGAACCCTATTTCCCACTAAAACAGGTGGTCAACCAATGGGAAAAAAATAACGAGCTTTTTTCGACATTGACACCCAACAGGCGTTATGGTCCTACACTGGACCATAGACGTGTGCCCGAAACACACGGTCAAAGCCTGTCGAGGTGCAAGATGGCCGTTTACAGGATTAAGTTGGACAAGAAACGCTGCATCGCCTGCATGGCGTGTCTGGTACACTGCAAGCAGAAGAACGGCGTTCCCGAGGGATTGGCCTTGAACCGGCTCATGGCCGGGCTGGACGAGAAGGACGGCAAGCCCGTGCTCAAGGTCAAATATCAGCCCTGCCTGATGTGCAAGAAGCCGGAATGCGTTCCGGCCTGCCCCACGGGAGCCATGCAGAAGCGCGAGTCCGACGGACTGGTGTTCATTGATGAAGACCTCTGCATCGGCTGCGGCGACTGCATCGAGGCCTGCCCGTGGGACGTGCCCGTCCTGGACGAGGCGCGCGGCAAGGCCATCAAGTGCGATTACTGTATGGACCGCATCGAGGAAGGCCGAGATCCGGCCTGCGTCACGGGCTGCACAGCCCATGCGCTGACCTTTGTGCGTCCGCAATAGTGGAAACGGGCGGCCGGAACCGTCGGCCGCGTACCGGAAAAAGGATCATTCTAAGGAGGAAGGGATGAAATCCAAGCGGTTGTATCTTCTTATGGCACTGGCCGTTTTGGCGGCGTGCCTTTTCGCCCTCCCGGCGTGGGCGAACGAGCGGCTGGCCGCGGCCATTGCCGAGGGCCAGGCCAACATGCCCGACGTGGTGACGGGCGAGCCCGGCTACCTGGGCATTCCCGGCGGGCCGCAATTGCAGTGGTGGTGGGGTCTGCTCTGGGCCGTGTGGGTCGGCTGGATCTTCTCCACCGTGGGCGCGTTCGGCGGCATCATGGCGGGCGTGGGCCACATCACCATGTACGGCCTGGGCGACTACGCCAAGGGCTTTGGCAAAGATGCCAAGCTGAACAAGGTCGTGACCGACTCCATCCGCGTGTCCAACCAGTGGCTGGTGGGTTGCTCCGCGGCGCTGTCGTCCTTCAACTACTGGAAGGCGGGCCGTCTGGTGGCACCTTTGGGCATTGCCCTGGCCATCGGCTCCGTGGCCGGTTCCTGGCTGGTTCCCTGGCTCACCGCCGGCAAGATCAGCCTGAAGGCCTACCTCGGCTACTTCGGCCTGTTCGTGCTCTTCCTGGGCTGCTACCTCTTCTATGAAACCACCCCCACCGGGCAGAACAAGAAGAAGGCGGCCAAGGCCGCTGCCAAGGCTTTCCAGGACAGCGTGAAAAAGCAGCGCGACGGCGGCGAAGTGGACATGTCCGAAATGGGCGTCAAGGTCCAGAAGTTCACCCCCACGGTCTGCGAATTCACCTTCTTTGGCGTGGAATTCAACTTCAATCCGGTGATCCCGGTGATCGGTGGCTTCATCATCGCGGCCCTGGCGTCCTTCCTGGGCGTGGGCGGCGGCTTCCTGCTGGTGCCGTTCCTGACCTCCGTGGCCGGCCTGCCCATGTATTTGGTGGCGGGCACCTCGGCTGCCGCGGTGTTCATCGGCATGATCAACTCCATTGCTTCCTACATGATACTCAAGGGCACGCCGGTACAGTGGTCCATCATCGGCGCCGAGCTGGTGGGTATCGTGGTCGGTTCCATGATCGGCCCGCGCACTTCCAAGTACATCCCCGACATCTGGCTGAAGCGACTTTTTGTGGTCCTGGCCTTGTACGTTGGTGTGCGCTACTGCTCCAAGGGCTTCCTCGGCTACAGCCTGGTGCCCCCGTTCTAAGCCGCTCAGGCAACCGTCACCTTTGCGGGGCCGCCCGGGGATTCCCGGGCGGCCCTTGTCATCCTCCGGCCCGTGCCGCCGGACTTGGTTTCAGAACGGTTTCCGCGTACGGTGTGAAAAAATTTAATCAAGGAACCAACGGATGGTAAGCGAATTTTATGCCTTTATCGATCCGGTCCTGATCGCGGCATTTCGACTGCCCGGCAATGAATATCTGGGGCTGGCCCTGGGGTTGGTCTGGGTTTCCTTGCTGGCCACGGTGCTGGGCGAGTTGTGCATGGCGGGCGTGTATTTCTTCAACCGCCGGCACTTCGCGGAAATGCGGCAGGAAATGGTCCGGCACAACAATCTCTCCATCCGGGCGCTGGGGTTCAAGGACAAGGCCAGCTACAAGGCCTGCAACTCCATTGCCAACGAGGAGTTCGGCCGCAACTTTTTTTCGGGCATCGCTCTGTTCGCCTCCTCGGTATGGCCCGCGTTTTTCGGCATGGGGTGGCTGGACTACCGTTTTCACGGCGTGGGATTTGATCTGCCGCTCATGGGGATGGTGGGCACGGGGTTCCTCTTTGTGCCGACGTACATCGTGACGCGCATTGCCTTCCATAAAGCCAAGCCCTGGCTGCCGCTTTTTTCCGCGATCAAGCGCAAGATCGCGGAAAACGAGGGTGATGAGGAAATGATCACCTATATGGATATCGTGAAAAAAGAAGAGGAACCGGTTGACACCGGAACCACGGAGGAGTGCGCCGATGCCCGTTCCAGCCGGGGGGCTTCCAGTCGGGCCTGATTCCGGGAGGGCGTGCCTTCGCAAACGCAACAGTCCCTTGGCCGCAGCTTGGTGCGGTGGCCAGGGGACTGTTGCGTTTGTTGTCGGGAATCAGTCCTCTGGCTCGTGGTAGTCCTGGTTTTGCAGGGCCGAGCCGAGTTCCTGGAGATCGGAAGGGGCCAGCAGCAGGCGGGTATCTCCAGCATCCACGAACAGGGCCGTGTTGTTGTTGCCGAGGACAAAGGCCTCTCCGCCCCCCTTGAGCGTGAATACGCCGCAGCGGTATTGCCCGAATTTCATGCCCCGCTTGGATTCTTGCAGGCCAAAGACCGGGTCCGAGCCCAGGTTTGCCTCTTCCACCCGGCCCAGGGAATCCCAGGGCACGGCCAGGTCCAGAAACGGAGGTCCCAGAACGTGCAGGCCGTCCTCGCTGAGCCGGATTTCGGCCCGTGCCGGATTGACCAGGAGCATGTACCAGTAGAGCAGAGCCAGGGGACCGGCCACCGCGATGAGGCAGATGGCGGTCCAGGTCAGGCCGGAGCGGAAGGCCCAGGCCGTGGCCGCGGCCACCACCGTGACCACCAGAAAAAAGCCGAGGATCACCCAGCGGTTCATGGGAACTCGGAATACGCGCATTGTCGATGCCTCCACGGTTTCGATGGTCACGGAACATAGTACGTTTCCGCGTTGCGGTCAAAAAAACATTGGAATGAAAGGGGTGTTCAGGTAGCATGCAGCAAGGCGTTTCGATATCCGTTTCTGGCGGAAATACCGACGTCTTGGGAGGATGGATGCGTCACCGGCTCCTTGCGGCCTGCGCCGTGCTGCTGATCATGATTGCGCTGCCGGCTTTGTCCGGGTGCAGCGACGACGAGCCGTCCGTGCGCGTGGACCTTGCCCACCGTGAAGAACTGGCGGCCCGGCCCCGGCAGGACGCCGTAACCTACGCCTACCTGCCGCAATACTCCCACGCCGTTTCCTACGAGCGGCACCGCCAGCTGCTGGAATATCTGCGCCGCGAAACCGGTCTCCCTCTCCGCCAAATTTTTCCCGATACCTTTGACGAGCACATTGAGATGGTCCGCCGGGGAGAGATCGATATTTCCTTTTCCAACCCCTTTGTCTACATCCAGCTGGCCCGAGACGGGGCCCGGGCCTTTGCCCGCATTGTGGAGCCGGACGGCAGGCCCTATTTTCGCGGCCAGATCATCTGCCGCACGGACAATCGCTCCATCCGGAAGCTCGAGGACTGCCGGGGCAAGCGTTGGATCGCGGTGGACCCCAATTCCGCCGGAGGGTACCTCTTTCCTCTGGGGCTGTTTTTGGAAAGCGGCATCCGCATGCAGGACTTCGCCCAACTGGCCTTTGCTCCCGGACCGGGCGGCAAGCAGGAAAAAGTCGTGCTTTCCGTGCATTCCGGTGCATACGACCTGGGGTCCATCCGCAAAGGCACCCTGGACATTCTGGCAGGCAAGGTGGATTTGTCCAAAATCCGCGTCCTGGCGGAAACGCGGGACTATCCCGGCTGGGTCTACAGCGCGCGCCGGGGGCTAAGTCCCGATGTGGTCCGCAAGGTGGGCGAGGCCATGTTTGCCCTGGACATGCGCGACCCCGATGATGAGCCGATCCTGACCGTTGCGGGCGTGCGCGGCATTGTTCCGGCTGCGGACCATGATTATGACGCGGTGCGGGATTTGGTGCGCCGTCTGGGCGAAGCCGGGGCCATGCCCGGCGAGGTACATGAATGAGAATCTTTTCCCGCCTGCGGTTTCGCTCCAAGCTGATCCTGGGCATTACGGCCATTGTGGTCTGCACCACCCTGGGCCTGACGCCGCTGGTGGCCCGCATGACCGCGGCCGCGCTGCTGGACGAGAGCAAGAAGCGAGGCGCGGCCCTGGCCGAGAGTCTGGCTGCCCGCGCCGTGGACCCGCTGCTCTCCGGCGATTTGCTGCGGCTCAAGAACATGGTGGACGAGGCTGAGGCCCTGGGCGAGGAAGTGGTTTACGCCTTTATTCTCGATCAGACCGGCTATGTCCTGGCCCAGACTTTTCACGGCGGGTTTCCGGTGGAACTTTTGGGGGCCAACCGGGCCGGAGCCGACGCCAAAGCGCGCATCCAGCTGCTGGAAACCGGGCAGGGCCGCATTGACGACTTTGCCGCGGCCGTGCGTGTGGGCGGAGCCAATTTCGGGGAAGTGCGTCTGGGCCTTTCGCGCAAGCCCATTCAGGGGCGCGTTCGCCAGCTCATCCTGACCATGAGCACCATGTCTGCCGGGGCCCTGGCCCTGGCTATCGCCTTGTCCACCATCTTTGCCAATAAGGTCACCCACCGCATCGGGCGGCTGCGCGAACATGCCGAAGACATGGTCAAGGGCGACCTGGATCTGCACTCCGCACCTCCGGCCCGGCGCAATTGCTGGGAAATTATGAATTGCGGGCTCAAGGCTTGCCCGGCCTACGGAGACAAGGACCGCCGCTGTTGGTACCTAGCAGGCACCCAGTGTCCGCAGTGCCATACCGGAGAGGAGCCCGCCGGGCGGGACTCCTGCCGCAACTGTCCGGTATACCGGGAAAACGCTGGTGATGAAATTCAGGACCTGGCCGAGACCTTTGATGCCATGGCCCTGAGCCTGAAGGCCTACATCGGGGAACTCAAGGAAGCCGAGCGCGTGCTCTCCAACCAGGAGCGGCTCATGCGCACCATCCTGAACGTCACCCCGGACCTGGTCTCCATGGTGGATACGCGCATGGTCTACCAGGCCGCCAATACGGCCTTTGCCGCTTTTGTGGGCTGCAATGTGCGGGAAGTTCGGGGCAAGACCGATTTCGACCTTTTCCCCGAGGACCAGGCCGAGCAGCGGCACCTGGAAAGTCGGGACATTCTGGCCACAGGGCGTCGGCTGGACCGGCAGGACTGGATCGAGAGCCCCCAGGGACGCCGTTGGTTCCATACCGTGAGCATCCCGGTGCGGGACCAGGAAGGACGCATTACCGGCCTGCTGCGCACGGATCGGGACCTGACGGATTTGAAGCGCTATCAGGAGCAGCTCATTCAATCCCAGAAGATGGAATCCGTGGGGAAGCTGGCCGGAGGCGTGGCCCATGAGATCAACACGCCCCTGGGGGTGGTGCTGGGATATGCCCAATTGCTCATGGAGGATGTGGAGGAAGATTCCCAGATGCATCAGGACCTGGCCACCATTGCCAAGCAGGCCAAGGTCTGCCGCAAGATCGTGGCCGACCTGCTGGGGTTCTCCCGCCAGGCCGAGAGCGAAAAACGGGAAATGTGCTTCAACAACTCGGTGATGGAGGCGGTGAGCCTGGTGCGGCACACCTTTGCCATGGACAAGGTGGAAATCGAAGAACGGCTCGACGACCGCATGCCCATTATCTACGGCGACCCGGAAAAGCTCAAGCAGGTCTGGATCAACCTGCTGAACAATGCGCGCGACGCCATGCCCCAGGGCGGGCGCATCGTGGTCAAGACCGTGCTGGACACCCCGGCGCAAAAGGTTACATTATGGCTTGCAGATACCGGAACCGGTATCGACGAGGACGAATTGCGCCAGATTTTCGATCCGTTTTTCACCACCAAGCCCGTTGGCAAGGGCACAGGGCTGGGACTTTCGGTCTCCTTCGGCATCATCGAAGATCATGGCGGTGAAATTTATGCGGAGAGTCCGGCGCCGGACGCATTCCGCCTGCCCGCGCCGCCCCAGGCCGGGCCTGGAACCGTGTTTGTCGTGGATTTGCCCCTGGATCATGAAAGCATGGTGGAGGCAGGCAGCCCCGCCCTGCAGGAGGAGGCCGACGCGACCCTGGCCGAGGCTGAATGATCCCTGGGCGGCAACGCAGGGGAGGCGCTCGCAGGCGCATGCAAGAACAAAGGGAGAGGAGTGAAAGGTTCCCATGGCTGAAATCATCGTGGTAGACGACATCTCCGACGCCGGAGTGCTGGTCAAGCGGATTCTGGAGCGCAAAGGACATACCGTGCACGCCTTTACCGAAGAGGAGGAGGCCATTGCCCATGCGGCTGAGAATGCGGCGGACCTGGCCATTCTGGACATTAAGCTGAAAAAGATGACCGGCGTGGAAGTTTTGGAGGAACTTAAGAAGGTCCGGCCGGAAATCAAGGCCATCATGCTCACGGGATACCCCACCCTGGAGACTGCCCGCGAATCGCTGCGTCTGGGAGCCAGCGAATACTGCGTCAAGCCCATTGACAAGGACGAGCTGGAGGCCAAGGTGGCCGAGGTCCTGGCAGGCTGAGCAAGGAGACAGGTACCGCCGAGTGTTCATCGCCGAATTGTTCAAGCATTGGACGTATCAGGTCTTTTCCCCGGGCGCGTTGCTTCGGAGCAAGTATAATGCGTTCAAGGAGCTGCTGGAATTCGACGACCGTTGCCTGGAGGGCATTGCGGACCTGGAAGAAATCGCCTACGGCCGGGAAAAGGCGGACTGGGCCCGCATGCACCGGCTTACCCGGCGGCTCACCCGCGACGTGGGCGAGATGGTCCGGCGGCTCAAGCTCATGGGGCCCTCGCGTTACGTGGGCCTGCCAGATTATTACAACAAATTCCGTTTTTACGTGTCCATGGGCATGGACACCGCGGACCCGGCCATTGCCCCGCCGCATGTCATCAGCCTGGAGGAGGCGGCCGACGCCCCAGCTCTGGCCGGAGGCAAGGCGCGCAATGCCGGGCTCATGGCCGCAGAAACGTATCTCAATGTTCCCCCCGGATTTGTGGCCACGGCCACGGCCTTCAACTACTACCTGGAGGCCAACGGCCTGCGCGCCGACCTGGACGAGCTGCTCGGCCAAGTGGAGCTTTCCCGACCGGCCAGGATGGAGCGGCTCTGCGCGGCCATGCGCGAGCTGGTGCTCTCGGGCACGGTGCCCCTGCCCATCAGCGAGGAAATCCGGACCCGCTCCCGGGAACTGGCCGGGGAGCAGGGCAGTCTGGCCGTGCGCTCCAGCGCCGTTGCCGAGGACGGAGACCTTTCCTTTGCCGGGCAATACGAAAGCCTGTTGCCTGTGGACCCCTCCAATGTGGTGGAGGCCTACAAACGCGTGCTGGCCGGAAAATATACCCCCCGGGCCGTGACCTACCGCATCCTGAACGGGCTCAGCGACGTGGAAACCCCCATGGCCGTGCTGTTCATGCCCTTGGTAGAAGCCCGGGCCGCCGGTGTGGTCTACACGCTGGATATGGACCGCTCCCAGGCGGTCTGCGGAATGCTCTCCATTTACGCGGTGCCGGGTGTGGGGGAAAATCTCGTGAGCGGCCGGGCCGTTCCGCAGATTTATTGCCTGACCCGCGAGGACGACCCCCTGCTGGTGCAGGAGCCGTCCGCGGATTCGGTGCTCACGCCGGAGCAGGCTGCGGAAGTGGCCAAGGCGGCCATGGAGTTGGAACAGATGTTTGGGGAGCCCCAGGATGTGGAGTGGGCCCTGGACCAGAGCAACGGGCTGCACATTCTTCAGTCGCGGCCGCTGGGCGGACGCCACAAGGCCCAGGCCGCGCCGGAACGCACGGCCACGCCCCACGCCCGGCAAATCTTGGCCGACGCCAGCCGGGCTTCGGGCGGAGCCGCCCATGGCAGGATTTTTCACTACGCGCCTCCGGGCCATTCCCTGGAGGACATCCCCCGGGACGCGGTACTGGTGGTGGGGGCCCTGGACCCCGCGTTGGCCGGGGCCGTGGGCAAGATTCGCGGCGTTATTGCCGAGGCGGGCAGCCGGGCCAGTCATTTCGCCTTAGTGGCCAGGGAGTTTGGCCTGCCCGTGCTGGTGGGCGTGGAAAACGCTTTCCGCAGGTTCCCGCCAGACCTGGACGTGACCATGGATGCGGATACGGGCGCGGTGTACGAGGGCGAAGTCCCGGCTCTGCTGGAGCCGGTGCCCGAGGAGGCGCGGCCCAGCCCGGCCCTGCAACGGTTGCGGCAGGTCATGCCCCATATTTCGCGGCTCACGCTGGTGGATCCCTACGCCGCTGATTTTTCGCCGGAAAAATGCCGGTCCCTGCATGACATTGTACGCTTCTGCCATGAAATGGCCGTGGCCGAGATGTTCAAGCTGGTGGGGCGCGGCGGGCGCGGCCTGGGCGCGGCGCGCAAGCTGGAAACCGGCCTGCCCCTGGTCATGTACCTGCTGGACGTGGGCGGCGGCCTGTTTGACCAGGCCAAGGAAAAGGAATCCGTCACGCCCGACGACATCAAAAGCCCGCCCATGTGGTCCCTGTGGCAGGGGCTTTCATCCAAGGACATTGTCTGGCACCAAGGGTTGACCCACATGGACTGGGAGGAGTTCGACCGCGTGAGCGCGGGCATCTTCAAGCACGACTCCTCGTTGCTGGCCAGCTACGCGGTGGTGGCCGAGGATTATGCTCACCTCATGGTCCGGTTTGGCTATCATTTTTCTCAGGTGGATTCCTTGTGCGGCCCGGAATCGCGCAAAAATTATGTGAATTTCCGGTTCAAAGGCGGGGGCGGCCTGTTGCGACAGCGGGAGCTGCGTCTGCTGTTCCTGCGCCGGGTGTTGGAGAGCCAGGGCTGGCGCGTGCGCGTGCGCGGCGATATGCTGGATGCGGGCGTTAGCAACGGTACCGAGGCCGTGACCCATCGGCAGCTGCACCTGTTGGGCCGTATTCTGGGCCGCACCCGGCTTATGGACATGGGCCTGGAGGACGAGCACCAGGTGGAGGAATTAGTGGAGGGGTTTTTACATCCCCCGGCAGGGGATGATTATTGAGTACGGCGTCCCGGCCCCGGCCGTGGAGCAGACCCCGCCCTCAGGCGCGGAGCAGGATCAGGCATGAGTCAAAAAGCATCGGCATATCGGCTCGACTGGGTCACGGACCATTTGGCCGTGGGGCAGGCCCCCATGTCCGTCCGCCAGCTCGAGGCCTTGCACGAGCAGGGCGTGGACGCCATCCTGAACCTCTGCGGCGAGTTTTGCGACCTGCATGACATTGAGGCCCGGCACGGCTTTGAGGTTTACTACCTGCCATTGCCTGACGAGGAGGCTCCGGAACTGGCCGAGCTGGAAAAGGCGTTGGAGTGGCTGGATGAATCCATCTACCTGGGCAAGCGGGTGCTGATCCACTGCCGCCACGGCATCGGCCGCACCGGCACGGTGCTCAATGCCTATCTCTTGCGCCGGGGCCTGGGGCACAAGCTGGCCGGCAGGGCGCTCAAAGGGCTCAAATCCAAACCCGCCAACTTTGACCAGTGGTGGGCCATTCGCAAGTACGGCAAACGCAGCGGCCGTCTCACCTTGCGGGAGCCTTCTCTGGAATTCAAACACCTGGTGGACCTGGCACCGTATTTCCGGGATTACGAAGCCCTTGTGCACCGGGCCGAGGACCTGTTCGACTATGAGGCGTCCGAATCGGCCGAGCGCAAGGCCCGGGGCCGGTGCGGCCTGGATCACGATGCCTGCTGCCGTACGCCCGTGCGCCTCAGCCTGGTGGAGGCGGTTTATGTGGCGCATAAGATCAATGCCCAGCTCACCAGCGCCGAGCGGCTGGAGGCCATTGAGCGGGCCGTGGCCACGGCCCGCAAGGAGCGTGAGGAGCAGGCCCGGCACGAGGGACGGGACGTCTGTCTGGCCGAGGCGGGCGCGTTGTGTCCCCTTTCCGTGAACGGGCTGTGCACCTTGTTTCCCTACCGGCCGCTGCAATGCCGCTCCTTTGAGCTTTCCGAGGAGGTCAAGCAGGAGCTTTGGCAGGATCTGCTGGCGCCGGAACTGGACAAGGGTTCCCGGGATCTGTTTTTTTCCTTTACTTCGGAGTTCCCGGCGGACCAATCCATGGTCTTTGCCTTGCCGGACGTAGTCTCCGGACGATACGTGCAGACCTTTTTCCATTACATGATGCAAAAAACAAAAAATAACGCCTAGACCATTTTCATGCCGCCTCTTGCTCAAAAAATCGATGTTTCCCTGGCCGCGCTTGACGCGCTCTACGCCCAGCACGGACCGGCCCGCATTGCCGCGGCCTGGACCGGGGGCAAGGACTCCACCGTGGCCCTGCACCTCTGGCAGCAAGTCGTACGCCGCCGGGGCGGCCTGGTGCGCGCCCTTTCCGTGGATACGGGGCTGAAGTTCCCGGAAATCGTGTCGTTCCGCGACCATTGGGCCAGGGAATGGGACCTGGACCTGACCGTGGCCCGCCCTTTGTCGGAGCTGCGTTCCTACCCCGTGGCCGTGGACAAGGTTTCCTGCTGCCGGGATCTCAAGGTTCGGCCTCTGCAACGGGCCGTGGAGGAACGGGGCGTACGGGTTCTGATTACCGGGCTGCGCCGGGACGAGCATCCCAGCCGGGTCGGGCGGGAGCCGCTCGAACCCCGAACCTGCGAAAGCGGTTGGGAGTATGTGCAGAGCAATCCGCTGCTGGAGTGGACCGAGATGGATATTTGGGCCTATCTCACAGGTCGGAACTTGCCCTTTTGCGAGCTGTACGGCCAGGGCTACCGCTCTCTGGGCTGCGTGCCCTGCACCACGGCCTCGGGTGCGTCTGAGCGTTCAGGACGGGCCGCGGACAAGGAGTCCCAGCTGGAGACTCTGCGTTCCCTGGGATATTTTTGATTTTCTTCTGATTTTGCTGAACTGTTGTGGTGCGGGCGGCTGGCTTTCCGGCCGTTGTTGTACCAAGGTTTTCTCCCCTGTTTTTCAAATCGGGTCGTCCTACGGACCCGGTCTTTCATTCTCCAGGCTTGTTCTCTTTCGCTGAATCGTGTAGCAGCGGCAGTGCGGGCAACCGCACGCATTCATTCATGCAAAGGAAATCTATGCACGCACCACGATTGAGTACTGCCGGAGCCGCGTTGCTGCTGTGTCTCTTGATGACGGCTGCCGCGGCCCGGGCCCAGGAACCGGCCTACCCCTTCACCAACCCGTACGAAGCCACCATATTCGGCACCCCGCCGGACCTTCGCATTGCCTTGAACGGCGATATCTCTCCGGACCGGCGTTCTCTGGAAGTGGAGGAGCGCCATGTGCCGGAAATCTTCTTCTACAACGAGGCCATGGAATACAGCGTGACCCTACAGGACGGGCCCGCGCCTTTGGTCTTTATCGTGGCGGGCACGGGAGCGCGGTACGACGCCGCCAAAATGGGCTTTTTGCAGCAGCTGTTTCATGGGGCCGGGTATCATACGGTCTGCCTCAGCTCCCCCACCCAGTTTCAGTTCATCGTGAGCATGTCGCGCCACGCTCTGGCCGGATACGTGCCCTGGGATGTGGAAGACCTTTGGCGGGTCATGCGCATTGTGCGGGATGAGGTGGCTTCCGAACGGGAGATCACGGGCATGCGGCTGGCCGGGTACAGCCTGGGCGCGTTGCAGGCCGCGTTCCTGGCTGAGCGGGACTCCCGGGCT
>JAQVYA010000173.1 GCA_028708865.1 Desulfovibrio sp.
GAGGAAATCAAAGTTCTCATAGCTGAGAGCCACCCCTTGGTGGGAGCTGGCATAAAAGCTGTACTACAGGAAGCGCAGGGTGTTCGGATACTCGGAGAGGCATCCGACTGGCGCGAGGCTATGGCCTTGCTCAAGGATTCCAAGCCGGATGTGCTCGTCATGGACTTGAGCCTGCCGCAAGGGGGAGGCGTTCGCGGCATTCGTGAATTGCAAAAGGCGTTTCCCAGCGTTGCGCCGGTGGTTCTCAGTTCTCGCAGCACGGAGGAGCATGTCCTGGCATCCTTGGATGCCGGGGCCATGGCATATGTTTTAAAGGAAGATCCCCTGGAAGAGGTGGCCAAGGCGCTCAAGAGCGCCTGGAAGGGGAAAACCTACCTCAGCTCCAACACGGCACACGAACTGGCCACGGGATATCTTTCGGCCCGGCGCGCCGGCAAGGTGCCGACCGTACTGGAAGTGCTCACCGCCCGGGAACGCGAAGTGTTTCATCTCGTGGGTGGTGGAAAGAAAAATCGCGAAGTGGCGGAACACCTGTTCATCAGTATCAAAACCGTTGAAAAGCACAGGGCCAATATCATGCGTAAGTTGCAACTCGGCTCGGCCAGTGACCTCCGCCGGTTGTGGCAAAAACTTGGATTCGGTTCCTGACCCTATCTTTTCTCCCTTTCAAGGCACGTCGGGGGCTTTGCTTTACAAGCCTGTGGCGGACGTTTATTGAGTGTCGGGGCGGTTGGTTCCGGACACGGCAGCCGTGTTCGCAACCGCGCCCACAATGTACCCGCGTTCCCCACCTCTGACCCGGAAGAATTATGACGCTGAAAGACGCTTGGTTCGCCACTCCTGGACCAGATACCCCTCGCCAGTCGTTCCTGCTCCTGCTCAAAGGATTTTGTATGGGAGCCGCCGACATCATCCCCGGCGTTTCCGGAGGCACCATTGCCTTTATTACCAATATTTACGATCAGCTCATGGCGGCCATCAAATCCTTTGGGCTTGACGCTCTGATCCGAGTGGCGCGGCTTGACGTGGCCGGGGCGCTCAGCCGCGTACACTTGCGTTTTTTGGTGCCGTTGCTGTTGGGGGTGTTGCTGGCCCTGGCAAGCATGGCCCGGCTGATGCATATGCTGCTGGCAGAACACCCGGTGCAGGTCTGGGCCCTTTTTTTCGGGCTGATCGCTGCTTCCATTCTTGTGGTGGGACGCCGGGTGCCCGGAATATCTGTTTCCAACGTCCTGGCCGGCTTGGCCGGAGCCCTGGGCAGTTGGCATCTTGTGGGGATGATTCCGGTGGCGACCCCGGAGACCCCTGTTTTTTTATTTTTTTGTGGAGCATTGGCCATCTGCGCCATGATTCTCCCGGGCATCAGCGGGGCATTCATTTTGTTGCTGCTGGGCAAGTATGAATTCATGACCGGTGCGCTCAAGGCACCGTTTGCCGACGGCAACCCGCTGGTGATTCTCATTTTTGCCGCAGGCGCTCTGGTCGGGCTGCTCAGTTTCTCACGGGTGCTGCACTGGTTGCTGCGCCACTACCACGGTCTTACCGTCAGCCTGCTTACCGGGGTCATGGCCGGGGCCATGCGCAAGGTCTGGCCCTGGAAGGAGGTTCTGGAAACCCGGCTGGTTGGAGCGCGAGAGGTGGTGGTGCGCGAGCAGAACGTGCTGCCCGATGTCGCGGCCCAGGGGTTCTGGCTTGCCGTGGGGCTGATGGTTTTGGGATTTGTCTTGGTTTTGATGCTGGAACATTTTTCAGGATCCACTGCCGAGCAGTAATGGCTGGCGTGGGCGGCCTTCTCCCGGTTGGCACTGCCGCACTTTTGTCGTACAGAATGCGTTGAGGTATCTGAATGCGCGGCCACGCAGCGATTGGCGGGGCATTGCCGCGTTTCAGTAGTGAGGGAGAACGGTTTGATACGCGACCCCCTGGCCCAGGAGTGGTTTTTCCGGGAGATCCAGCGCGCTTTTCGTGAGGGGGTGTCCCAGGAAGTGCTGCTACGGGTCTTAAGCCGGTATGCCGTTATCGGCAGTCTGATTATCGCGGGCTTTGCGCTCTGGCGGTACAGGGAAGTGCTGTCCTTTCATCTGCTTCGCATCTGGAATTCCTGGCGTCACGGTAAAATTCGGAAACGCATCGCCGCTCATTTGATAGGCAACAAGCTTGAGGTGGGCCTGTATCTCGCAGGAGGGCGTACCAGGCAATATCTGGGCACCGGCGTGATTACGGCCTTTGGCAGCGGAAGCGTCAATATTTATATTACCTCGGAGATGCCCGCCTCATTGCGCCGCACGTTGCCGCGGAGAAAAATTTATTGTTTTTTCCGTCCCTTTCGCGCCGCAGGCAAGCGCGTGAATTCTTTTTCTACCTATATTCAGCGGGTTGTGCTGGCCGAGGGGCGGGTGCGGGCTATCCGGGCGTATGTCCCGGACGATTTTACGTCGGTTCCCCGGCGCAAGCATGTCCGGCTTCGCATCCGCAACTCCAAGGCCGTACGGGTCAAGCTATGGTCGGAAAACAAAAAATCTCGCTTTTGGGTTACTGCCCCGGACTTTGAAACCATGGATGATGCTGAGACCGCGTCTTGGAAAGCCACGGCCCGGGTCCTGGATATTTCTCCAGGGGGCATTAAGGTCCAGATTCGGCCGCAACGCACCAGCCCTGGGTTTCGGGTTTCCGAAGAAGTGGTGTTGGATTTGTTGATTCTTGACAAGGCCAACAAGAGCTTCAACAGCTTTTTGCTCTTAGGGGTGGTGCGCAATATTATGCGCCCGGGCGGTGGCCTGGTGTCATTGGGGATTCAGTTTCGGGCGCTGGGGGAGCGGGTGGCGAGCCGATCCGTGGACTGGCAGCTTGTGGGTGACGAAGTGGTGCCGTTGCAGCAGCTTCTGGAGCGCATGCGAGTCAAGGCGGACGCGCCAAGCGACGCGTCCCGCTGAGTTTTATTCAGAAGAGCCTTTCTTTTTGCGGCAACTTTCGCAAATACCGAACAAGTACATTTTGTGACGCTCCAGCTCAAAGCCATAGCTTTCAGCGAGTTCCTCCTGGAGCCGCTCAATGGTCGGGTCAACGATTTCAATATTCTTCCCGCAGCGTTCGCAGATGAGGTGGTCGTGATGATCCTGACCATAATGCAGCTCATAACGCGCCACTCCATCCCCGAAATCCACGGCCTCCGCAATTTCTGACTCGGAGAGCAGCTTAAGGGTGCGGTATACCGTGGCCTGGCCTACGGAGGGATCCTTGGCTTTGACCCGGTTATACAGCTCCTCCGAGGAAACATGTCCATCGGTTTTGATGAACGTTTCCAGAATCAGACGACGCTGGGGCGTCATCTTGAGATTGCGGGAGGCAAGGTAGTCACTGAATGCTTTTTCAGGCGGCTTCATTACTGTATCTTTTGATGTTTTGACTTAATAGGATAGTTCTTCCCTAGGGAAAACCAGGCCAGCTGTCAATTGTTCTCATTGACAAACTGTAATTCCCATGCGTTGCGGAGGAATTGGGGCGAGGATTTTTCATCGCCAATGCCCGGAAAATGAAAGGAGTTTCTTGCCGCAATCGTTTGCCCGGGGTTGACAGCGGGCCGCCTTTGGGCAAAGTAGACACACCGTTGTGCGCAGACACACGGAGGGGTGTCCGAGTGGTTGAAGGAGGCGGTCTTGAAAACCGCTGACGGGGTGACCCGTCCGGGGGTTCGAATCCCTCCCCCTCCGCCAAGGCGGTGAACCTTACTATACGATATTATTAAAAAACCCCTGTGTGCGCAGGGGTTTTTATTGTTTTAGGGTTTTGGCACTGCTGGCGGTGGTTCCGTGATGCCCGACGCCTGTGTGCTGAGAAAAGCGAGTAACAGGATGTAAGGCCGCCCCAATAACGAGCCTGGAGGGCGGCTGTGGTGGAACCGGCTACGGCTTCAGTGGCGGGATGGCGCAGGGGCTGAGCAACTGGCTCAAATCCTGGCCGTCCATCTGAAACCTGGGATCCCGCTTGACGACATCCGTAATGTTGTCCGGCTCGGTGCTGCGCCAGCCATAATTGCAGTGGTCGCATTTATATATTTCCCAGGCTCCGCTTCCGTCCGGGGCCGTGGCCACTACCCGCGCCTTGAATTCCAGGCAGCGCACGCATTGAATCATGGTCAATCTCCTTGTTCAGCTGAATCCAGGCTGGTTACTCTTGAATGGTTGCGTCGGTGTTGGCTTGGCCTTTTCCTGACAGCGACTGGTGCAGCACTGTGAGCTGCTGCTGCATGGCTGCGGCCTCGGGAATGGGCTCCACCATCATGACGTCGCGCAATTGCGGTTCCGGACTCACCGGAGTGGTGCAGTCCAGGATGATCTTGCACCCCATGCCCGGCGGCTCCGAGCCGGGGTCCAGCGGCATGCCCGGTGTCGGCTCGATGACCATGACGTCGCTGCTGCCGCGCAGCCGGGTGGACATGGCCCACATGACCTGGTTGAGGTCAAAGGGGTCCACGTCTCCGTCCACCAGAATACAGTTCTTGCAGTAGGATATGCCGTGCGGTGTGGAGAACAGTCGAAAGGCTACGGATTTAGCGTAGCCTCCAAGGCGGCTGTCCATGGCGATGATGGTGGTCAGTCCATGCTGGTACAACGCATTGACCGCCTTGACTTCCGGCATGGTTTCCTTGATCTGGCGGTACACCGGAATGCAGGTGTTCAACCCCAGCAGCGTATCGATTTCGCTCCAGGAGCGCCCCAGGTACAGGCTTTCGAAAATCGGATCGGTCCGGTGGGTGACCCGCTTGATCTTGATGACCACCTGGTTGCGGGTCCCTGAATAGCTGCCCGGGAATTCGCCGAACGGGCCTTCCGGGACCCGGACTCGAGGCAGGATTTCTCCTTCCAGCACATACTCCGCCCCGGCAGGGACAGGCAATCCATTGCCGGACCGGGTCAGCTCCGTGGGGATGCCATTGACCGCGGCTGCAAACTTGTATTCAGATTGATCGTAGGCCATGGGCGTGCTGGACATGAAACTGAGCATGGGTTCCACGCCCAGGCAGATGGCTACAGGAAGCGGTTCGCCGCGTTCCTCGCTCTTACGGATGTGTACGGCCACATCGTGGAAGGGAAGTCC
>JAQVYA010000174.1 GCA_028708865.1 Desulfovibrio sp.
GTCCCGCCGCTATCTGGGCGACGCCGAGCAGGTGGCCCGGGCACAGGCTTCGGTGGCGGCGCAGGGGCAGGCTGGGACGTGACCCTGCCTGCCTGACCCTTTGATTCGATTGGCGGCCCTTCCTGGTATTGGTCCTGGCCAGCCTCTTGCCCCTGTGCGACCCGGGGTGTACACCGGGGCCATGCCCGACAACGAGAATATCTGCTCGGGGGGCCGTGCCGCTGGATCGGCCCCGCAGTCCCGAGTCACCAAGGATATGGACGACAAGGCCTTTGGACACGCCTTGTGCGGATGGTTTGAGGAAAACGGCCGCCCGTTGCCTTGGCGGCGTTGCTACACGCCGTATCGCGTCTGGGTTTCGGAGATCATGGCCCAACAAACCCAGATGAGCCGGGTGGTGGAATATTTCAACCGCTGGATGGAGCGTTTCCCAGATGTGGATGCTTTGGCCCGGGCGCATGAGGATGAAGTGCTGCGTGCCTGGGAAGGGTTGGGATATTACAGCCGCGCTCGCAATCTGCACCGGGCTGCTCGGCTGGTATCTGAACAAGGGCAGTTCCCCGATACCTATAAAGGCGTGCTGGCTTTGCCCGGAGTCGGACCGTACACGGCCGGGGCCATTATGAGCGTGGCCTTCAACCAGCCCTGTACCGCGGTGGATGCCAATGTGGAGCGGGTTTTTTCCCGGGTGTACGATCTGGATAAGCCCGTGAAGCAGGCCGCAACCCATGCTTTTATCGAAGACCGCGCCCTGGCCCTGATACCGGAAGGGCGGGCCCGCTGCTTTAATCAGGCGCTCATGGAGTTGGGGGCGCTGGTCTGCACCCCCAAAAGCCCGGATTGCCCCTCTTGCCCGGTATTGGAACATTGCCGCAGCCGTTTGCTCGGTCTGGAAGCAGAGCGGCCCGTACCCGGGAAAAAACAGCAGACCGTGTACGTGAACGTGGCCACCGGAGCCCTGGTGCATCGTGGCCGGGTCTACATTCAAAAGCGGCGTCCCGATGATGTTTGGCCCGGTCTGTGGGAATTCCCCGGAGGCGGCATTGAGGACGGTGAAACCCCGGAACAGGCCGTTGTGCGCGAATACGTGGAGGAAACCGGTGTGGACGTGGTTCCGCTGCACAAGTGCGGCGTGGTCAAATACAGCTACACCAAGTTCCGCGTGACCCTGCACTGCTTTTATTTGCGCTACGCTAACGGCGCCCAGAAGCCGGCCTGCAACGAGGCCGTGGAAGGGCGGTTCGTGGCTGTGGGCGAATTGGATGACTTTGCCTTCCCGGCCGGGCATCGACGGTTCATCGGCCTGCTGCGTGAAGATCACATCTTTGCCGACCTGCTCGGCTCCTGCTGATTTTTTGTAATGCATGACGCCATTGCGGCGCCTTCCTGCCGGAAGAGTATGCTTCTTCGCTCTTGGCACACATTGTGCTGATTCAAGGCGGAACACCTTGACAGGTGTCCGGATTTTGACAGGGAGAGCGAGTATGTCGGCAGTGGACTATACGCAATTGATGCAGGCGCTGGGGCGGCAACGCCCGGGGAGCCTGCCCCGGACTGAACGCCCCGTGAATCCGGAGCAGGCGAAGGATTTGGCCTTTCGGACCGAAATGCAGATGGCATTGCGGCTGTTTGGCCAGGAAGATGGGGAAGATTCGGAATCCGGCCTGTCCCTGTCCGGGTTTTCGCCGCTGAACCAAGCATTGCCGCGAGGCTATGCTGGGGGGACATCCTTGGGCAGCGATGCGCTGATGATGGATGCCTTGTCCACCATTGCCCGCCTGACGCAGCGGCCTGGTGCGGAAGCCGTGGAAACGGCCATGCCCGCCGGGAATGTCGTGCGGGCGCGGGTTGCGGAGCAGCCCCGCAGCGCCGTGGTGGATGGCGCTTTGTCCGCCATGTTTGAATCCGGGCGCAAGGGCGTGGACGCGGTGGGGTACGACCGGGTGGGCGGAACATCCTACGGCAAGTTTCAGATCGCCTCGCGTACCGGAACCATGGAACGTTTTTTGAATTTTCTGGATGAACGCGCCCCGGATTGGGCCGAGCGCCTCCGTTCAGCGGGTCCGGCCGATACAGGCGGTCGGCGGGGGGCCATGCCCCGGGAATGGAAGGCCATTGCTTCAGAGCGTCCGGAGCGGTTTGAATTGCTTCAGCGCCAATTCATTCGCCAGGATCATTACCAGCCTGCGCGGGAAAAGATTTTGGCCCGGACGGGCGTGGATGTGGACGATCTGCCAATGGCTGCCCGGGAAGTGCTTTGGAGCACGGCGGTTCAGCACGGCTCCACCGGCGCTGCGCAAATTTTCGACCGAGTGCTGGGCTCGTTGGAGGCGGCCCCGGATGCCGGGGATTTTGCCCGCAAGCTCATTGACGAGGTCTACGACTACCGGAAAACTCAGTTTGGATCGTCGTCCAGCCGGGTGCGCGCCAGCGTACAAGACCGCATGGACCGTGAAAAGGAGCTGGCCCTGGCCATGTTGGATACGGGCAGCCTGAGTCGGTTGGTATAAACGGTCAAACGCCGGACAGGACGGAGCGGCTGCCGGCGTTTATTCGCTACGGGCCAGCCGGGTTTCCAAATCCGGGTCCGGCCTTGCGGCCACGGTCCCTTGCACCTGCTGCACGCTGACCTGGCCATGCGCCCAGCCTTTGACCTTGCGCACGTCCTTGACCAGCGCGAACATAACCTCCACACGTCCATCCTTTTTGAAGGCGCTTTTCAGAGCGCAGAGAGCGGCCGCCTCCTGTAGGGATTGCAGGGGGACGTTTTGATCCGGGTAATCCCGCTTGAGAATGACGTGCGAACTGGGGCCGTCTGCTGCGTGAAACCAGTAGTCGAACGGGCTGGCCGCCTTGGAAAGCATTTCGTGGTTGGCTTTTTTGTTCTTGCCGCGTGCCACGGTGAATCCGTCGGAGGTGGTGAACAGATGCACGGCCAGCCCTTTCCAGCGTTTGGGCAGGGGGGCTGGTTTTGCCTCCGGGGAGTCGGCCCCGGGGCGGGCCGTAAAAGCGGAGCCCTGGCCGCTTTCGATGCGGGCCAGTTCGCGTCCCAATTCATTGCGCCGCCGCGCCAAGTGGGTGAAGCCCCGTTGTCCTTTGTCCGCCATGCGGAAACAGCGTTCCATGTTGGCTGATGCGGACAGAGCCGGATCCATGGCAATGTCCAGAGGGCCGAGGTTCGGATGTGGCAGCCGCATGGTTTCCGGCAGGCGTTCGCTTTCGCCATCGTACCGGCTCAGCAGGTGCATGTTGGCCTTGATTGCTTCGCCGTGCTCGCGCAGGGCAAGCAGGCCTTCCAGCCGTTCCTTTTCCTGGTCGAGTTTGGCCAGGGCCCGGAGCGTTTTTTTTCGGCGTCGGCGCAGTAAGACTTGTTCAGGCCGTTCAGCCTGTTCTTCCAGGTCCGGAAACAGGGTCGGCAGGCCCCAGGCCGAGGCCGCATCCAGGGCGGAATTGAAGGTCAGGTTTTGTCCGGGCGAAGGCCAGACCAGGGGCAGGCCCGGTCCATCCGGCTGTTGCGGCACATACAGGCGTTCCGGAATATCTCCGTTGCGGACTCGGGCGTACAGTGCGGCGGCCTCGTCGCCTTCCAGAGCGTGCAGCCGCTTTCGTAACGGCGGAGATATTTGGGGGTACCGGCGCCAGACGTCCTTACTCTGCAACACTTCCCTCAACTCCGGCCAGTCCGGTGTTTCATCAAAACCATCAGGGAGTTCGTCGGTCAGCCGCAAGCCTGTGCGCAGGTCCAGCAGCAGATACCGGGCAGCTCCGTCACGGCGCGAAGGGGTGAGCTCCAGAGCTATCCGCAACGAAGGCCAGTGGGCGTGCCAGGTCGTGATGCGTCGGCCCTGAATGCGCTTTCGCAACCACATGACCCGCGCTGGCGGCGTCAGAGGATTGGCGGGTTTTTGATCGGAAAAGAAGAGGAGTCCGGCGTGTTTTGCCGGGCGAAAGAGCAAATGTCTTGTGGCGAGTGGACCGTCCAGCCGGACGGTCCACACATTATCGGCGGGGGAGTGGATTTTTTCAATCCGCCGCCCCTTGAGCGCCTCTCCGGCCTCACGGGCCAGATGGCGAAAGAAGTTAGCTTCCATGATGGTTCCGGCTAGTCGCCCCGGACCTTTTCGTCCTCTTCCTGCTTGCTTTTGCACTGGATGCAGAGGGTGGTCATGGGCCGGGCCTTGAGCCGCGCCGTGCCGATCTCGTCGCCGCATTCGGAGCAGAGTCCGAATTCGCCGTCGTCGATACGTTGCAGGGCCTGCTGAATCTTGCGCACGAGCTTGCGCTCGCGGTCGCGGATGCGCAGGGTAAAAGCGCGATCGGATTCGGCGGTGGCTCTGTCCGCGGGATCGGCATAAATCTCCCCGGACTCGGTCATATCCTCGATGGTCTCCTGACTTTTTTGCATGATGTCATTGAGCATACCCTCGAGCACTTCGCGGAAATACTTGATATCGTTGGCTTCCATATGAGACTACTCCTGCGGGGATGATTCGGTGTCCCGGCATACGTTTTTCTTGCCGAGAACGAATGAAGTGTGTGGATATATCAGAAAAAGGCCAAAAGTAAAGCATTTGAATATGAGTAATGATACCGGATATTTTTATTCGGGAAAAAAGTGCAGGTCAGGGGTTGACAGGTACCACCGCCACGAGTAAACAGAGTGTCCCTTCACTGAGCGGGAATAACTCAGTGGTAGAGTGCAACCTTGCCAAGGTTGAAGTCGCGGGTTCAAATCCCGTTTCCCGCTCCACTCTTTGATAGAAGGGCGGCATAGCCAAGTGGTAAGGCAGAGGTCTGCAAAACCTCCATTCTCCGGTTCAAATCCGGATGCCGCCTCCAACATATTTCTGCGCGGGAATAACTCAGTGGTAGAGTGCAACCTTGCCAAGGTTGAAGTCGCGGGTTCAAATCCCGTTTCCCGCTCCATATTTCTGACCGGCCTTTGTGCCGGTCTTTTTTTACCTTTTGTCAGCACGATAAAAAAAGAGCGACAGACCACAACCGGTCCGCCGCTCTTTGCTTTCCTGCGGTGCGACTTGGTCAATCGATCCAGTCTACCTGAACAGGGTTGCGATCCGGTATCATATAAT
>JAQVYA010000175.1 GCA_028708865.1 Desulfovibrio sp.
ACAACGATCCCGGATTATCCATGGGTTCCGGCTCCTCATAGGCCGGTTCCGAAAGAATGGGCATGGGCGTCGGTTCATGCTTGGCCGCGCAGCCGCCAAGCACGAGAATCCCAAGCAGCCCCCAAAGGCTGAAGCATGACGCCGTGCGTTGAATCAAAACCTTCATGATCGTCTCCCCCTATCGAACCATTACGGTATTGCGGTCCACTACCGTGGCCAGCACCGTCTTGCTGCTTTGCAGGTTGCGTACCTCTACGGTCTGCCCCTGGTCACCATCGGCCAGAGCCTCGGCCTTTACCGCCAGGGTGATGCGCGGCCCGCGGTACACGAGGTTGACCTGGTCACCGCGGGAGACCATGGGTTCGGACTCCAGAAACTCCATTTCCAACGGACGCCCCGTGCCCACGGAACGTGTCATGCGGTAGGGGCCTCCGCTCCTGCCGTCCCAGACCTCTCCGAGGTAGGCCAAATTCTTGCGCATAAATTGAATCTTATCCGGCGTCACGGAATCATAGCGATTGATGGGCTGG
The DNA here is from genome assembly GCA_028708865.1 of Desulfovibrio sp. Lineage (GTDB taxonomy): Bacteria > Desulfobacterota > Desulfovibrionia > Desulfovibrionales > Desulfovibrionaceae > Paucidesulfovibrio. The sequence continues at coordinate 531 of JAQVYA010000175.1, forward strand.
GCCGCGCAAGGCACTGCCTTCCAGAGATTTACAAAGGCACTGGCCGCCACGCGGCGGGTGATGCGCCCATCCTGCCCCACGGCCCGAATAAGCATGGTCACGCGGCCTGGACGCAGGTCGTTGCTCAGCGCCACTTCCAGTTTGTCAAACGGATCATCCAAAAAAATAAAGGAAGGCACCCGTACGTCCTTGACCTCGGGGTCGCCTCCCAGGGAGGCAGCTCGCGGCGTCAAAAAATCGACAACTAGGCGTTGCAAGGTCCGGCCTTCAAACACCCGCCCGCCACGCTGCACCACCAGTCGCCCGGGCAAAACGCAGGCGTCGGCCACCTCGGGGACGTAGTACTCCAGCATACGGGCAATCTGCTTGCGGGGCAGAGCTTGCTGACGTCCGTTGTATTGCGGTCCTTGCCAGAGGGTTTGCTCGGCCAGATCGCTCCATACTCCCGGCTCAATCCGGCCGACGGGTTCGGCGATGTCCCCCAGGCGCACCCGTTCGCCCTCCACGCAGGCCGCCTCACGAATGCGCAAGCTCCAGCCGGTATTGGAAGAAGCCGCGTCCGCTCCTGCGGGCAAAAGTGCCAGCACCAGGAGTGCGGCGGCCAGGACCAGCAGCACCAGGACCGGCCCGGTGCGTCCCATTCTTGCGATTCGCGCGTTGCTGCGTGCCATATCGAAACTCCGTCCCCGGCTAGCGCTTCACGTTGATGGCGGTCTGCAACATGGCGTCCGAGGTAGTGATGGCCTTGGAGTTGACCTCAAAGGCCCGTTGCCCAATGATCAGCCCCACCATTTCATCCACCATTTCCACGTTGGACCCTTCCAGGAATCCCTGGGCCAGGGTGCCGAAGTTGGTGTCGCCGGGAGTCCCGGCTGTGGCTGGTCCGGAGGCCTCGCTCTCACGGTAGAGGTTGCGCCCCACAGCGCTAAGTCCGGCAGGGTTGATGAAGTTGTATGTCTGGATATCGGCCGCGGCCAGTTCCTGGCCGGACTTGTCCAGCGCCGCGATATGTCCGTCTTCTGTCACGGCCACCACAGCGGTATCCGCCGGAACAGTGAACTCGGGCTGAAGGGGGTATCCCTGTGCCGTGACCACGCGGCCGTCATTGTCCAGTTTGAATGAACCGGCCCGGGTGTAGACGTCCTCACCGTTACGATCCACCAGGAAGAAGCCCTCCCCTTCAATGGCGATATCCAGCGGGTTGTCCGTATTCTGCAGGTTTCCCTCGCTGAAGAACTTGTGCACGGTTACGGGCCGGACACCCATGCCCACCTGCAATCCCGTAGGAATGCGGTTGCCGCCCTCGTTGATGGTCCCGGCCATGCGCAGCGTTTGATACATGAGGTCCTCAAACTCAGCGCGACTCTTTTTGAACCCGGTGGTGTTCACGTTGGCCAGGTTGTTGGAGAGCACGTCAATGTGCGTCTGTTGCGCCACCATTCCGGTAGCTGCAGTCCAAAGCGAACGCATCATAATTCAATTCCTCCTGCCGCTTATGCGTTGGTGCGGCCCACGGTGTTGATCAGTTTCTGGTCAATTTCGCCCGTGCCCTGCATCATCTTGCTGTACATCTGATGGGCGCGCTGGGTTTCGATCATGTCCACCATTTCGGTGACCACCTCCACGTTGGCCCGCTCCAGGAACCCTTGCTCCACGCTGAGGTCCTCGGGAGGAATTTCGGCCGCCGTGCCCTCGGGGTCGATCTGGTAAAGATTGTTGCCGATTTTCTGAAGCTGACGCTTGTCATCCACGTCCACCAGTTCCAAGGCACCCAGTACCTGCTCGTCGGCACGAATCTGTCCTGCCGCGTCAATGCTCACGTTGCGCGTTCCCGGTGGAATGCCAACGGGCCCACCCGTGCCGAGCACCTCGAACCCCTGTTCAGTAATGAGTGTTCCCTCTGAGCTGAGCTGAAAACTGCCGTTGCGCGTCAGATAATCGCCATCCGGCGTGCGCACCCGGAAAAAACCTTCGCCGACCAACGCCAAATCCAGTGGGTTGCCCGTGGTTTGCAGCGCCCCCTGGCTGAAGTCGGTTTTCTGGTCCGAAAGCCGGGGTTTGGCAAACAGATCAGCCTTGGGCCAAAGGTCCTTGTCCCGTAGGGACGGGCGCGCATCCACCATGTAATCGTGAGCAAAACGGAGAAAGGTGTCATGAAAGGCCACCCTGTCCTTCTTGTAGGCCGTCGTATTGACGTTCGCCAAATTGTTGGCGATCTGGTTCAGCCTGATTTCATTGGACATGGCGCCGAACATGGCGTTCATTATGCTATCCCGCATAGGGGTCACCTCCTGTACGCCGAGTTTTATGCAACATCCGGTCCATCCATTTATTCAAAATCCGCGTCACCATCTCTTCACGCTTCTGTTGCCCGCAAGACACGACCCCGGCACCTCTCCTTGAATATGAAAAGGGTAAAAGGAGAACGCCATGCACATCCGTCCTCAAAATGTATTGAAAGCCATTTGCCACGGTCACGATGGCGAAATCCATACCCAAACCGAGCCCCGACGCTGCGCCCGACTTGTCGACATTTCAGCAACCTCGGCCCGGCTGATACTTCTGGCCGACCCGGCCGGGACCAATCAGGAACTCTTGCACTCCGGCGAAGCCGTGGCCCTGGCTCCCCAATTCCTGGAGCCTACGGCGTATGAGAATATTCGCTCCAAGGTAACCCATGTTCAGGGAGCGGATGTGAACCTGCGTTTTGAGACCCCCCTTTCCTTGCCCGTTGCCCGCCTTTTCCTGCTCACCCGACGGTGAAAAATCTCCGCGTCCGCCCTGCAAATAACGGTTGACAACCTTACGCCTCACGCCTAAAAGGATTTGTTCACACAGGGGGTATGCTTCGGTGTGGATGAGCGGGTGTAGCTCAGTTGGTAGAGTACGAGCTTCCCAAGCTCGGTGTCGCGGGTTCGACCCCCGTCACCCGCTCCAAGGCTCAAGAAGGAAATTCCGCCCGAGCCGTAGGGCTTATTCACCGGGGTGGGCCTTAGGGTCCACTTTTTTGTTTATATACGGGGCGGAAACCCAAAATATACAGGCGACATTTATAATGAAGCGCAGCAAGCTGGAAGAACGACTTCACGCCCTGGCCGAATCGCAGGTCACTGCCCTGGGCTACCGCCTCTGGGGGCTCACGGCTCCGTCCGCTGGCCACAGGACCGTGGTTTCGGTGTTCGTCGACGCCGATGACGGCGTGAACGTGGACGATTGCGCCAAAGTCAGCCGCGACCTGGGCGTGGTCTTCGATATGGAGGACGCGGTTCCCGGCGCCTATGTGCTGGAAGTTTCCTCCCCCGGGCTGGAGCGCCGGTTCTTTGCGCCGGAACAACTGCGTGGCTACGAGGATCGTACCATTGCCGCGGAGCTCTCCGAACCGGTGAGCGGGCGGCGCAAATTCAAGGGGCGGCTCGTGCGCGTCGGGGACGACGAATTCGAGCTGGAGGAAGACGGCGCGCCCTTGCGCATCGAGTGGCAGCAGGTCAAAACGGCCCGGCTGGTCCACGAATTCTAATTCCCAGCCCTCCCGGACCACTCGGGAGGCGGAGGTCGCACCATGTCGGAATTAAAAAAAGCTATCGATCAAATCAGCAAAGACCGCGGCATTGACCGTGATCTGCTGGTGGACACCCTCGAAGAAGCCGTGCGTTCCGCCGTGGCCCGCAAGTACGGCGATGCCATGGACATCGAAGTCACCTTCAACGAAGACCTCGGCGAAATCGAAGTCTACCAGTTTAAGGTGGTGGTCGACGAGGTGCACGACGAAATTTCTGAAATCACCCTGGAAGAAGCACAGCAGCACGACCCGGGAGTCCGCCTGGACGACGAAATGGGCTTTAAGCTCAAGGTCGAGGACCTGGGGCGCATCGCGGCCCAGTCCGCCAAGCAGGTCATTATTCAGCGCATGCGCGATGCCGAGCAGGAAATCATCTACGAGGAATATAAAGACCGCGTGGGCGAAATCGTGGGCGGCATCATTCAGCGGCGCGACCGCTCCGGCTGGATCATCAACCTCGGCCGGACCGAAGCCCTGCTGCCCAAGGACGAGCAAATTCCCCGTGAGCGCTACAAGCGCGGCGACCGCGTGCAGGGCTACATTATAGATGTGCAAAAGGAATCCCGCGGACCGCAGGTTTCCATTTCCCGCTCGCATCCGGACTACACGGCGGCTCTGTTCCGCCGTGAAGTGCCCGAGGTGGCCGACGGAACGGTCAAAATCATGGGTGTGGCCCGCGATCCGGGACTGCGCGCCAAAGTGGCCGTCAACTCCCGGGACCGGGACGTGGACCCCGTGGGCGCGTGCGTGGGCATTCGCGGTTCGCGCATCCAGAATGTGGTGCAGGAGTTGCGTGGCGAACGCATCGACATCGTGGTCTGGAGTCCGGACATCGTCATGTACGCCCGCAACGCCCTTTCACCGGCCCAGATCACCCGAATCACGGTGGACGAGGACGATGGAGTCCTGGAAGTGGTGGTGCCGGATGATCAGCTCACCCTGGCCATTGGCCGCAAGGGGCAAAAC
>JAQVYA010000042.1 GCA_028708865.1 Desulfovibrio sp.
GCGTCGCCCAAAAACGCCGTATTCCAGACGCCGATACGTTCAAAGCTGCGCATAGGCGACCTCTTACCCGCTCCGGCCCGGCCTGACAACAACCCGGCTTTGGCCCGAACACTTGAAATACCGGGCCAAGCCGAATACAACACGGAGACGGCACTGCTTTGCGTGGCGCCACATTGACAGGAACATCCTGCCGTCAGCGGAGGTAACTGATGAAGTACATCATGTTTGAAGATTTTTCCGGCGATCCCGTGCCCGTCATCTTTCCCAAGCGTATCGACTTCCTGGAGCTGCGTGAACAGATTCCTTACCCCACGGTGCTTTCCGCAGGCTATGTACAGCTGCGCGGCGACACGTTCGCCTGCCACGGCGAGGCCCGCAGCCTGAATGTGGAAGCCCGGCCGCACGATGCGGAGATCATCGGCCTGCGCTTTACCAATCCCGAGGAATAATCCCCGGGCCAGGGCCGTGTCCATGTTCCCCAGGGCCGGATGCCGTCAGGTGTCCGGCCTTTTGCATCCGGATTCAGGAGCGGCTCAGGCGTCGGGCAGGCGCACCACGAATTCGGCGCCGCCGCCCTTGGGCCGTGCCGCGGCCTGCACCACGCCGCGGTGGTCTCCCACCACGGTACGCACAATGGTCAACCCCAGGCCGGTGCCGCCTTTTTTACCCGAGAAATACGGCTCGAACAGCCGGGCCGCTTCCTCCTTGCCCAGGCCGGGACCGTTGTCCCGCACGCTGATGACCACCCGGCCCTTTTCCGGATCGTGCCGCGCCGCCACCCGCACTTCCGGCGCTTTTGTCCCTTCCAGGGCCTCCACCGCGTTGGTCAGCAGGTTGATGAACACTCGGCGCAGGCCTTCGCGGTCAAAGGGGAAGCGGGGAACTTCGGTTTCCATGTCCAGGCTCCAGGCAATGCGGCGGTGGGTATTGGCAAACATGTCCACCACCTCCTGCAACAACGGACGCAAGTCATCGGGCCGGGGCTGGATTTCCGGCAGTTTGGCATAGGCGGAAAACTGCGTCACCATCTGCTGAATGCGTTCCACCTGGCGCACAATGAGTTCGGTGCAGCCCGCAAACGTGTTGTCCTGGTGCTGGCCGCCGTAACGCCGTTGAAGCCGCTGGGCCGAAAGCTTGATGGGCGTGAGCGGATTTTTGATCTCGTGGGCGATGCGCCGGGCCACCTCGCGCCAGGCCGCCATGCGCTGGACCCGCTCCAGTTCGGTGATGTCCTCGAACACGGCCACAATGCCGTAGGCCTCGCCGTCCTTGGCCCGCAGGGAAACCACGTTCACGAAAAACTTGGCCATGCGGTTGCCCACCTGGATGTCGATCTGCCGCTGCCATTGGGAAAGGGGGTCCTGGGCCATCTGCTCCCGGGCCTCGCGCAGCATCTCCGCAAATTCACCTTGCAGAAACATGAGGGGCTTGCGGCCGATGATTTCCCGCGCCGTGAGCCCGAGCATTTCCTCGGCCGCCCGGTTCATGGTGCCCACCCGGCCCTCGTGGTCCATGGTCACCACGCCGGAGGTGATGTTTTCCAGCACGGCCTCGATGTAGCGGCCACGTCGTTCCAGCTCGCGGTTCTGCTGGGAAAGACGGCGGTTGTAGGTGTCCAGGCGGGAGCGGCTTTCGCGCAGGTCCTCGGTCATGCTGTTGAAGGACTTGACCAGAAATCCCAGTTCATCGTCCGAAGGGTCTTCCAGGTGCACGGCCAGATCCCCGCGGGCCACTCGCTCCGTGCCCGCAGCCAGGGCCTGGATCGGGGCGGAAAGTTCCTTGGCCAGCCGGAAGCCGAACCAGACCGCCCCCAGGATGATCAGGGCGGTCATGACCCCCAGGGTCATGTACAGCGTACTTTTCCAGGGGCTTTTAAGGGTCTTGAGCTTTTGGTATTCGTTCAGCCCGTTGATGACCTGGCCCAGCTTCTCGTGCACGCGCCAGCCGAGCTGGTCCGCCACTACGATGTATCCTGTTTCGCCCGCGTCCACGGGCCGGTAGACCACCACATGGTCCGGGCCGGCCCCCTCCAGCAGGAACGCGGCCCCGGGATTTTCGCGGTATTGCCGAGCGATCCGCTCTTCGAACACGTCCCAGGAACGTTCGGCCCGCATGTTGCGGTACAGGTTGACGTAGGAGCCGTCGGGCCGGGCCACTCCCAGGATGCTCAGGCCCCATTCCTCGGCCTTGTCGCGGCAGAACTGGTCCATGCCCGCCCCGCCCCAGCGGAACTGCTTTTCCCGGAGCAGGGCTTCCAGGGTGGCGGCCTGCGCGGCCAGCCGCTCCTCGGTGACGCGGTAAAACGTCTCCGAAAGATTCAGGGCATGTTCCATGCTGTCCTCCACCTGCACCTTGAACCAGTAGTCCACCGAGGTCTGCACGAATTTCACGGAAACCATGAACATGAGCAGGGTGGGGATCAGGGACAGGGAGACAAAGGCCACCACCAGCCGCGTTCGCAGGCGGGAGCCGAGCACCTTGCGCCGCCGCTCCAGGAGCAGCTTCACCGCGTTGCGCGTGACGATGAAGAGCACCAGCAACAGCAGAATGAAGTTGATATTGAACAGGCCGAGGAAGAGGTAGGAGTCCACAGCCAGATATTTGAGCTGGACCCAGGTAAGCAGGGCGATGAGGGCGAAGCAGCAGGCCGCGATGCCCATTTCCCGACGCCGACGCCGGCGTTCCCTCTGGTGGGGAGCGCCCACGGGAATGGTCAGGGCCGGGTCCGAGGCGTCCGGGGCTGGAGATTCATCACGGGCAGGCTCGTCCCCGGCATCTTGCAGCGCGTCCCGGGAGTCGCGGGGCAACGGAGAGTGGCGGTCGGAAGCCTTCAAATCCCCGGATTCTTCTGCTGCTCCGGGCGATGCGGGCAAGGCGGATTCTTCCGGGCCCGGGGCTCCGGATTCGGACGGCCGCGCCCCCCGGGAATCCCCTCCCGAAGACGGCTTGGATTTCCACTGCTCTGCCATGGCACTGCGTTATCAGCAGCGGGGGTCGAATTCAAGCACGGGCAACGCCTGCCCGGGAATCCCGGACCGCCTCCCCGTGACAAAGCGTGACAAAGCCCTTACTGTGCACTCCTCCGGAACGCGGCCCTGTGCGGCCGGTCCGCAGGAACATCATTGCAAGAGGAAGAACATGACCAGCAAGCCGAAATCCCTGGCCCCCCGTCAACTCGGGGCCGCCCTGGACCCCGAACGAATCCCCTACGCCGACAGCCGCGAGATTCCCTCGGGCAACGGCTATTCCAAATTCCAGCCCCGCGCCATCCAGGCCCTGGACCTGGCCCTGCGCATCAAGGGCAATGAATACAACATCTATGTAGCGGGCGACGCCTACATGGGCCGCACCTATTTCGTGCGCGACCATCTGAGTCCGGCCGCAGGCAAGGCCCCCACCCCGCCGGACTGGCTCTACCTGCACAACTTTGAAGACGAGGACCGGCCCCTAGCGGTTTCCCTGCCCGCAGGCAAGGGACGGGAATTCAAGAACGCCATGGCCAAGGCCCTGAGCGCCATCCGCTCAGACCTGCCCGCCCACTTTGAGCAGGACAGCTACCACAAGCGGCACGAAGCCCTGTTCAAGGAGCACAACCACCGGCGGGACGAGCTGTTCGGAAAAATGGAGTCCGCGGCCCGGGCCATGAACTTCCGCCTGGAAATGGACGATTCCGGCGGCCTGACCCTGGCCCCCCTGGTGGACGGGGAACCCCTGGACGACAAGGCCTTTGACAAACTACCCAAAAAAGAGCGCCACCGCCTCAAACGGGAAGGGGACTCCGTGCTCTCGGAGATCGGCACCTTCCTGCGCCAGATCAACCAGAGTGAAAAAGGGCTCAAGCGCCAGGAGCTGGAACTCCAGCGCGCCGTGGCCCGCGAGGTGGCGCGCGAATCCCTCCAGCCCCTGGCGGACCGCTTCGGCCCGGAGGAAAAGCTGCTCGGCTACCTGCGGGACGCCGAAGCGGATCTGGTGGAGAACGTGGACCTGTTTCTGCCCAAGGAGGCCGCGTCCGGCGGCTCTTCCGCGGCCGCCCAGAGCGAAAGTTCCGGGGACGACCACTTTTCCCGGTTCGAAGTGAACCTCTTCGTGGACAACAGCCGCACCAAGGGCGCTCCCGTGGTGGTGGAAGACCACCCCACCACCTTCAACCTGCTGGGCAGCATCGAGCGCGAGGCCGAATTGGGCGCGCTGTACACGGACCACACCCTGATCCGCCCCGGCAGCCTGCACAAGGCCAACCACGGCTTTTTGATTCTGAACACCGAGGACCTGCTCTCCAGCCCCTCCTCCTGGGAAGGGCTGCTGCGGGCCCTGCGCGCCGGCCGCTCCCGCATCGAGGACCCCGTGGACCAGGAACAGGTCCGCACCCGGACCATCGAGCCCGAATGCATGCCTCTGGACCTCAAGATCGTGCTGGTGGGGTCGGACGAGCACTACGAGGCCCTGCTCTACCACGACGACAGGTTCCAGAAATTCTTCAAGCTCAAGGCGCACATGCAGTCCACGGCTCCGCGCACCATGCCCAACATCCGCCACTACCTGGTGGTGCTGGGCCGCATCATCCGCGAGGCCGGACTGCTGCCCTTTGACCGGCACGCCCTGGCCGGGCTGGTGGACTTTGCCTCGCGCCTGGCCGAGGACCAGAAAAAGCTCTCCCTACAATTCCCCTTGGTGCGCGAACGCATGATCGAGGCGTCGGCCCTGGCGGAAATGGACCGCAAAACCATGGTGGGCGCGGCGCACCTGCGCGAGGCCGTGGGCACCCGGGACTTTCGCTCCAACCTCTTTGAAGAGGAATACATGGGCGATTATGAACGGGAAATCATCAAAGTGGCCACCTCGGGCCAGGCCGTGGGCCGGTGCAACGGCCTGTCCGTCACCCTGTTCGGGGACTACGAATTCGGCCTGCCGCACCAGATATCCTGTACCGTGGGCGTGGGCCACGGCGGCATTCTGGACTTGGAGCGCGAGGCCCAGCTCGGCGGCCCCATCCACACCAAGGGCATGATGATTCTGAAGAGCTACCTGCTGGGACTGTTTGCCCAGGACAAGCCCATCGTCATGACCGGCAGCCTCTGCTTTGAGCAAAGTTACGCCGGGGTGGAGGGAGACTCGGCCTCGGGCGCGGAACTGGCCGCCCTGCTGTCCGCCCTGTCGGGCGTGCCCATCAACCTCTCCTACGCCTTTACCGGCGCGGTGAGCCAGTCCGGCCAGATCATGGCCGTGGGCGGGGTGAACCGCAAAATCGAAGGCTTCTTCGAGGTCTGCCGCCGCCACGGCCTGACCGGCAAGCAGGGCGTGCTCATCCCCAAAGACAACGTCATGAATCTCATGCTGCGCGACGACGTGCTCCAGGCCGTGGAAAAGGGCACCTTCCGCATTTTCCCGGTGACCAGCGTGGAACAGGCCATGGAAATCCTCACGGGCATGCCCGCGGACCGGCGCACCGCCAGGGGAGAGTTCGCCACCGGCACCCTCTACCATGCGGCCAACCGACGGCTGGCCAAATTCGCCCGACTGGCCGGCGAGTACGGACGCGGAAACCCGGACTGAGAATCCGTTGAACTCGGCATGAATATACACTAGGATGCAGGGCTGGAGGATGCGCATGTCCAAAGCATGGATCATGGCCAAACGTCCCGAATTCGTGCGGGATATGTTTCGCAACTTCTGCCAGGCCTGTACGACCCTGGACGAGCAGTTCGAACGCTATGACCGTATCGGCAGTCTGGACTTCGAACAATTGCGCGACCTCATCGGCGAGGAAAGCTTCAAGGGGCTGCTCTGGCGGCTCAAGGACACGGCGCACCACGTGTTCCGCAACGATCCCGACGACCCCATCGAGGGACGCTTTCTGGATTGGGGCATGGGCTACATCTTCCACGAATGCATCAAGCTCAAGGAAGACAGCTACCAGCAGCTCACCTACGCGCCCTGGCTGCGGGAAATGGCCGTGGAAGGAGCCCACGGGCACGACGTGGCCGGACAGTTGCTGGCCCTGCCCGCCCAGACCGAGGAATCCATGCGCCGGGAAATTGCCCGCATCCGCGTGATCCTGGACCAATGCAAGCGGCTGCTGCCTGTGTATCTTTCCCGCCACAACGACAATGCACTGCTGGCGCGTTTTATTTTTTCGCAAGGAGAAATGGTCCGCACCGTGTTTGCCGATCTGTACGACCCGCTGGTGGACGGCATTTATGCAGGCCGCCCCGAGCTGCTTTACGTTCTGGCTTCGCGCAGTTTGCGTCTGGGAGGCTGGATGGAGGAGGCCCGAGAGGCTGTTGCAGCGGCGTATAAAATAAGTCCTGACGAGAAAATTGTCTTGCAGGAAAAAAAAATTATTGATAACTGGTCCCTTAGGATTCAAAGTTGACCCTTCTACGTATGTGCAAGGCTGTAATTTCTTTACCCAATTGAGGAGGCGCAAAAAAATGAAAAAATTGATCTTGCTTTCGGTCGCCCTCAGCCTCGTCTTTGTCTGGGGCTGTTCTAAAAAGGTGAAAACTGAGCCCGAGACCGTGGTGGTGAAGGAACAGAAGGTGGACAAGGTGCTCACCCCCATGCAGCGCTACGAGCAGGACTACGCTCAGCTGCCCACCAGCCACAGCGTGACCAAGGGTGAATGCCTCTGGTGGATCGCCGAATACCAGCAGATCTACAACGATCCGTTCATGTGGCCCCTGATCTACAAAGCCAACCGCGACCAGATCAAGAACCCGGATCTGATCTACCCTGGCCAGACCTTCTCCGTGCCGCGCGCCTTCTCCCTGGACGAAGCCAAGGAAGGACGCAAAATGGCCGGCGCTCCCTGGCAGGCTCTGGAGCCGGGCGCGGATGCCGTGATTCCGGCGCAGATGCGCGCCAACCTCGGCTACAGCTTCTAACCAGCCGCAGCCATACGAAAGTATACCAGGGCGCCCTCTTCGGAGGGTGCCCTTTTTTACGTCGAAGGGTGACATGTTCCGCGCCTGAAGCCGCCACTTTTGGCCCCCCTTCGCTTTCCAAGTCAAACAACCGACTTTCCGCCCACCCCGCCCATTTGCCGGGCCAAAGGACCAACTCTCCAGATCAACGTGCTCGTTTTCCAAGTTAAATGAGTCGGTTTCAGCCCCGATAAGCAACATCCAGGGCAGGTCGCCAGCTTTCTTGGAAGATTCCCCAGGGTTCGGGGCCACCGCAGCCCCTGCCGCAAATCAGCCTTCGCGGTCCAGGGTGCGGTAGTTGATGGCCTCGGCCAATTGCGGCACGGCAATGCCGGGGGCCGCGTCCAGATCCGCAATGGTGCGGGCGATGCGTAAAATGCGCGTATAGGCCCGGGCCGAAAGCCCCAGGGTCCGCACGGCCTGGCCGAGAAAGTCCTGGCCCGCCTGGTCCAGGCGGCAGTATTCCTCCAGGGCCGCACCGCCCAGTTCCGCATTGGTGCGGATGCGCCGGTGTTCGGGCAGGGCCTGGTAGCGTTCGGACTGGACCGCCCGCGCGGTCCGGACCCGCTCCCGCATGGTGGCGGAATCCACATTGCCCCGGGCCTGTTTGAGATCCTTCCAGGGCACGGCCGGAACCTCCACCTGAAGGTCGATGCGGTCGAGCAGCGGACCAGAGAGCCGGGCCCGGTAATTGTCCACGCTGCGCCGCGAACAGGTGCACTCGTGCTGGTCGTCCCCCAGGTACCCGCAAGGGCAGGGGTTCATGGCCGCCACAAGCATGAAGTCCGCCGGATAGGTCAGGCTGACCAGGGAGCGGGAAATGGAAACCCGGCCATCCTCCAGGGGTTGACGCAGCACTTCCAGGGCGTGTTTTTTGAATTCCGGCAACTCGTCCAGAAAAAGCACGCCCCGGTGCGCCATGGAAACCTCGCCCGGACGCGGATAATGCCCGCCGCCCACAAGCCCCACGTCGGAAATGGTGTGATGCGGGCTGCGGAAGGGCCGGGCCACCATCAGGGAACGGTTTGCAGGCAGTTCCCCGGCCACGGAATAAACCTTGGTCACCTCCAGGGCCTCGTCAAAGGCCAGCGAGGGCAGCACCGTGGGAATGCGCTGGGCCAGCATGGTCTTGCCCGAACCTGGAGGGCCGATGAAAAGCAGGTTGTGCCCTCCGGCGGCCGCGATTTCCACAGCCCGCTTGGCATGCTCCTGCCCCTTGACCTCGCTGAAATCCAAAGCGAATTCGCTCCGCTCGTTCCACAGGGAATTCACGTCCACCTGCACAGGCTCTGCGGCCAGTTCCCCGGTGAGCAATCCCACGGCCTGGCTCAAATCGTCCAGCCCGTACACCTCCAACCCCCGGACCACAGCGGCCTCGGCCGCATTGGCCGAAGGCACGAGCAGGCCCCTGGCTCCGGCGCTCCGGGCCTGCACCGCCATGGGCAAGACCCCGGAAACAGGGCGTAATTCGCCCGTGAGGGAAAGTTCCCCAGCCATATACCACCCGGCCAGCCGTTCCGGATCCATTTGCCCGGCCGCGGCCATGAGGGCCAGGGCCAGGGGCAGGTCGTAGCCGCTGCCCTCCTTGCGCACGTCCGCCGGAGCCAGGTTCACGGTGACGCGCGCGGGCGGCAATCGAAAGCCCCGATTGCGCAATGCCGTAAACACGCGCTCCTTGGCCTCGCGCACCACGCCGTCCGGCAGGCCCACCAGGGTAAAGGCAGGCAAGCCTGAACGGGAAAAATCCACTTCCAGTTCCACATCAAAGGCGTCGATCCCCATGAGAGCGGCGCAGGCGACTTTGGCAATCATCCATCTTCCGTAATGGTTGGTGTTTTTGATACCGAGTATCGGCAGACATACACGCAGATGCATTGCGCTGTAAACAGCCGCTCGCCTTTTCCCGGAAGGACCCGGCCCGCACAGCAGCAACGGCTTGCTCTATTGTGCCGCTTCCCCTCATGCGCTATGGCTTTCCAACTATGAAGACTTCGCCCTCGCTGAACAATTTCGGGTTCATCACCCTGAATCTCTTTGTGCTGTTCTCCTTCAGCAATCTGGCAATATTCTTCAATTTCTACAGCTTTCTCCATCAACTGCCCATTGCTCCCCAATGGCACGGCGTGCTTATCGGGGCCTTTTCCGCCAGCGCCCTGATCATCCGTCCGCTCCTCAGCGCCCGCCTTACAGCCTCCAACGCTATCCGGGCCATTGCCCTGGGCCTGGCCCTTACCGCAATATCCCTGCTGCTCTATGCGCACACGCCCACGCTGGCCGGCATGCTGCTGCTGCGGATATTGCACGGCGCAGCCTACGTCACCATGGTCTCGGCATCCGTGACCCTCCTGGTGATGGTCATGCCCCCGGAGAAAAGCGGTCAGGGATTCGGCATCATCACCATCATGACGCTGCTGCCTTACGCAGTGATCCCCTCCGTTCTGGAGCACGGGCTTTCCGCCGTGCCCAGCGGGACCATCTATTCCTGGGCCGCGCTGCTGATGCTGCCTCCGGCGTGTCTGCTGCCGCTGCTTGCCCGGCACTTGCGGACCGTGGAAGCCGGGCCGACCCAGCCCGGCAGAGCCGTGCACCAAGGAAAAATATGGACCGAACTTCGACGGCCGGAAATCCTGCTGCTGCTCTTGGCCAATGGGTTGGTCTTTGCGGTTTTTTCCTCCATGTTTTTCTTTCTCAAGGCCTTTTGCGCCCAGTGGGGCCTTGGGAATGCCGGTCTTTTTTTCACGGTTGCCACTGGCATGATGATCGCCACCCGGATTTTTTTCGGCCCCTTGTTCGACAGGTTCAACAAGGGCGTTCTGGCCGCGGCCAGCCTGGGGCTGTTTGCCGCAGGCGTGCTGATGCTCACGGCCAGGCATTCCCCGGCCCTGTTCTACGCTGCCGCGGTTGTCTACGGGGTGGGGGTGGGCTCGGCCACTCCACTCATGAACGGCCTCATGTTCGTTATTTCCCGGCCGCAACACCGCGGCCTGAACACCAATCTCATGCTTGAAATGGTGGACGCCGGGTTCTTCATCGGCCCGGCAGCCTGTGGCCTGGCCCTGGCTTCAGGATTCAGCCCCCTGGCCATTCTGTACGCCGGTGTGGCGGCCCTGCTTTTCTCAGCCGGGCTCATGCTCCGGCTCCGGCACTCCAAGCCTCCGGAAACTCCCTGACCGATTTCGAAGACCTTGGACGCCTGTTTTCCGGCCCGGCAGGCAACGAACGCGTTCAGCCTGCATGCTCGCCCCATGAACACGGCCAATGAATACGGCCAATGGATGCGGCCAATGGATGCGGCCAATGGACACGGCCAAAAATACGGCTCTCAGGGGACAGGGGACAAGGCACAAGGCAAGATCAGCGGCACAAGCCGCGACACAGAACGGCTCCAAAGCCAAACAGCAATCAGGATGCCGCTCAAGGCGGCTCCAATGGAAATACGGCCAGAAGGTTACCGGGGAGCGGCCGAGCGGGCCAGCTCCCAAAGCCGGTAGTCGAACAGGGCTGCGGCCAGCCGGGACGCGGGAAGATCATAGGTCTGGGCCAACTCGCGCAACTGGTCAGCCTCGTAGTGCGGGTCAAACAGGGAATCCAGCATGCCGTCTCCGGTATTGGGCAGGGCTGCGGGAGTGGTGGCCAGAGCGGCCAGCCCCTCGCACGCGGCTTGCGGCTGGATGGAGTGCTTGAGGCAGAGCAAGTCCATGGCCTGCCGGGCCGGAGCGGCCAGCCCGCCCCCTAAGGATTGCCCGGCCGCGGGCAGTGCCAGGAACAATACGAGCAGCGCCGCCCCCAAAACGCCCTGAGCCGAGGCTCCTCTGAGCGGATGCAATGCGGACCTTGTGGTCAATACCGGCCTCCCCGTGGTGAAAACCATTGTTCAAAAATTCGGTCAGGAACGCGCCGCCTCGATGCGCAGCAAGGGGTCCCCCTCCTGAATCGAATGGGCGCGGCCCACCACGTACGCGGGTTCGCCCTGGTCCGTGAGCATATTCACGCAATCCTGAAGCTGCTCCGGCGGCACGGCCAGCAGCAGACCGCCCGAAGACTGGGCATCGAAAACCAGATCGCGTCGTATCGGGTCCAGTTCCGGGTCCACGTGGCACCGGGGCAGGTAAAAATTGCGGTTGCACAGGGACCCGGCAGGCAACAGGCCGATGCCCGCCAGTTCCACGGCGTCCTGATGAAAAGGAATCTCCTCCAGCCAAAGGCTGGCACCGCAGCCGCTGCCCTGGCAAAGCTCCAGCAAATGTCCGCCCAGGCCAAACCCGGTCACGTCCGTGGCGCCGCGCAGGCCCAGGGCGCGGATCACTTGCCCGGCATGGGCGTTGAGTCGGCCGCACCAGTGGATGAGCAATTGCTCAAAGCGTTCGGCCCCTTCCCAGTCCGCCTTGAGCGCCGTTGCAAGAACGCCCGTGCCCAAAGGCTTGGTCAACACCAGCAGATCGCCGGGACGCATGCCCTGGTTGGTGGCCATGGCCTGGGGATCCACCGTGCCGGAAACCGCCAGCCCGTACTTGACTTCGTCGTCCTCCACACTGTGGCCGCCCGCAGGCACGGCCCCAGCCTCCAGCACGGCCTCCTGTCCGCCTTCCAAAATGGCGCGCAGCAGATGCGTGGGCAGTTCCTTGACCGGGAAACAAACAATATTCATGGCGGCCAGCGGGTCCCCGCCCATGGCATAGATGTCGGACAGGGCATTGGCCGCGGCGATGCGTCCGAACCCGTGCGGATCGTTGACGATGGGCGTGAAGAAGTCCACGCTCTGCACCAGGGCCCGCCCCTCGGGGAAGCGCAGCACCACGGCGTCTTCGTTGTCTCCGGCCCTCCCGGCCAGAATGCGCGGATCAGGCGCGGCCGCGCCCAGCCCGGCCAAGGTCTGCTCCAGCACCTCTGGAGCGATCTTGGCGGCTCAACCCGCGGCTTTGGCGCGTTTGACCAATTCGTATTCAGCCATGCCGTCTCCGAAACAATACAGGTTCTTGCGGGATCCGCATCTGCCTGCCCCGGTGGAATGTATCCCCGGGCCAAGCCATTCTTTCCACGTTCTCGACATACCAAAGAGTCCGGCCTTTGCCCAGAGAACCACCATTGATTCCCTGATATTGGGCCATTAAATCCACGCCGGACTATTCCATTAAATATCCTGATTCTGGGGGCCGCGCTCCCATGGACGAGCCAATGACGAACGCAAGCGCGAGCGCATGAACAAGCCGATGACCGACGCAATCCCAATTCCGCAAACCATTTCGGCACGGGTTTTGAAATATATCCCCCACGAATCGGCAAAACCGTCAATCAGGAGACACGGCCATGCGCAACCAATGCTGCAAGTGCAAGCAACGCATCGATTACTGGGATTTCTACATGCAGTCGGAAGAAGGCAAGATATGCAGCGCCTGTCTGGTGGAACAATCCGCACCGGAAAGCGAAATCCGGCAACTGTTCCGGCAGGCCCCGTCCCGGCGGGCCGGACTGGCCGCCCTGCGGGAAATGCGTATCCGCGACCTGGAATCCGAACCCCTGGTCCTGGCCAGCCACCACGGCTGAACGGCCACGCCGCCCCGGACCAAAAGGAGAAACGCCATGAGCGCCATGTACTGCCATTTTTGCAACAAGCGGCTGGATCCCATGGAATTTTACCTCGGCATCAAAGGACGCTGCGTGTGCCCGTCCTGCGTGCCCCTGGTCCGTAGCGTGGAGCAAGACCGTTCCCGCCCCAGCCGTCATTTTTTTGGCAAAGCGGCTTTTGCCCTGCCCGGTGCCCCGGCCGCGGCCAAGCCTCCCCAAAACAAGCTGCGGCCCATGTTCCACTAGGCCCAGCCCGGTCCAAACAACAAGGGCCTGCCCACGCTCCGGTTCAATACCGGAACACGCGGGTCAGGCCCTTTATTCATTCGTTGCAGCGGGTCCAGGTCCGGCCCGCCGGATGCCAGGCATCCGGAAACGGCCTTCCCCGGCCGCTCGCGCTATTCGGCCACTTCGTATCCAGCCTGTTCCACGCTCTCGCGCACCTTGGCCTCCTGGCCGTCCGCCGCGCTGTAGGTCACTTTTCCGGTGGCCAGGTCCACGGTCACGTTTTCCACTCCATCCACGGTTTCCACGGCCTTGGTCACGGCAGTGCGGCAATGCTCGCAGCTCATGCCCTTAACGGTCATCTTTTTTTCCTGCATCAGGATTCCTCCGCTGAAGTCGTTGTTGCGGCCCTGCCTCCATAAGAACGCAAGCGCAGGGCGTTGGATACCACGGTTACGGGACTCAGGGCCATGGCTGTCCCCGCGATCATGGGGTTCAGCCCCGGCCCGCCAAAAAGAATCAACACTCCCGCAGCCACGGGAATGCCCAATACGTTGAAGGCAAAGGCCCAAAACAGGTTTTGCCGGATGTTGCGCATCACGGCCCGGGCAAGCCCCAAAGCCGTGAGCAGGGCGTTCAGCCCGCCGCGCAGCAGCACCACGTCCCCGGCCTCCACCGCCGAATCAATGCCCGACCCCATGGCAATGCCCACGTCGGCACGGGCCAGGGCCGGAGCATCGTTCACCCCGTCGCCCACCATGGCGATGCGGCCATGCCGCTGCAAATCGGCCACAGCGTCGGCCTTGTCCCCAGGCAAAATGCGGGCGCGCACCTCGTCGATGCCCAGCCGGGCCGCAACAGCCCTGGCCGCGGGCTCTGCATCGCCCGTCAGCATCACGGTGCGAATGCCCATGCCGTGCACCCGCCGCAAGACCTCGGCGCTTTCCTGGCGCGGAGTATCGGCCAGGGCCAGCACGGCCGCCAGTTCTCCGTCCACGGCCAAATACAAGGCGGTCTTGCCCTGGTCCGCATAGGCGCGGGCCGCCTTGGCCGCGGATTCGTCCACGCCAATGCCCTGATCCTCCAAAAGTTCCCGATTGCCCAAAAGCACGTCCCGAACCGCCCCGTCCTTTGACTCGACAATGCCAGCGCGCACGCCCCGGCCAGGCACGGAATCAAAAGACCGGGCCTCAAGACGGGGCACATCGCGCTCCCGGGCAGCCCGCAGCACGGCCATGGCCAAAGGATGTTCACTTTGGGACTCCGCAGCCGCAGCCAGGGCCAGGGCGCGGTTTTCCCGGCCCTCCGGCGCCGACGAAAGCGCCTGCGAAGTCCAAATGCCGTCCACCGTGGGTTCGCCCCGGGTCAAAGTGCCGGTCTTATCAAACGCAATGGTCCGGATTTCGCTCAGCGCCTGCAAGGCTTCCCCGCCCTTGACCAATACGCCGAGCTGGGCTCCCCGGCCCGTACCCACCATAATAGACATGGGCGTGGCCAATCCCATGGCGCAGGGGCAGGCAATGACCATCACAGCCACGAAAATACGCAAGGCAAAGGCAAAGTCCGCCCCGCCCAGGGCATACCAAGACAGCCCGGCAAGCAATGCAATACTCATGACCGCGGGCACGAAATAATAGCTGACCCGGTCCGCCAGGCTGGCAATAGGAGCCTTGGACCCCTGGGCCCGGCGCACCATTTCCACGATGCGGGCCAGGGTGGTTTCCGAGCCCACGCGCTGGGCGCGCATGACCAGGCTGCCCGTGGTGTTCAACGAACCGCCCGTCAGCGGGTCGCCCGGCTCCTTGGTCACGGGCAACGGCTCGCCCGTAAGCATGGACTCGTCCACGCCGGAACGCCCCTCCACCACGTCGCCGTCCACGGGAATACGCGCTCCCGGACGAATGCGCACCAGATCACCAGGCTGCACGTCCTGGGCCGGGACTTCGCGCTCCTCCCCTTCCACCACCAGCAGCGCCGTGTCCGGTGCCAAGTTCATCAGCGAACGAATGGCCTCGGAAGTACGCATCTTGGAACGGGCCTCAAAATATTTACCCAACGAAATAAGAGCGATCAGCACGGCCGCAGATTCAAAATACAAATCCATGGCCTTGGCCACCGGATCAAACCCGTAGGCACGGCCCAAAGCGATTTCCACCGTGTTCCACACGGAATAAAGAAACGCCGCACCCGTGCCCACGGCCACCAGCGAGTCCATGGTCGGCCCGCCGCGCAGCAGGGCCGGAATGCCCAGGGTATAAAAAAATCGGCCCGACCAGATCACCGGCAAGGTCAACGCCAGTTGCAGCAAAGCAAAGTTCAAAGGCGCGTGCATGGGGTCCAAAACCGCAGGCAACGGCATGCCCCACATATGCCCCATGGAAACCACCAGCAGCGGCAAGGCAAAAAGAAACGCCGGAATGAGCCGGTTGCGGCGCTGCCGCAAATCCTCGACCATTTCCCGGCGGCGCTGCTCAAACAAGTCATCCCCGGTCTGCTCCCGGCTCTCATACCCGGCGTCGCGAATGGCCTTACGAATCTCAGTCCGGCTGATCACCGAAGGATCAAATTGAATAGTGCCGGTATTATCCGCCAGGCTCACCTCAGCCTGGTCCACACCCGGCAAATCCCGCACGGAACGCTCCACCCGGGCCACGCACGAAGCGCAGTGCATGCCCTGAATGTCCAGGCGCAGGCTGTCGTGGTCCGCAGCCACCGGCTCCGGAATATCCACGCCAAACCCGAGACGGGACACCGCCTCCTCAATCTGCTCCCGGCTCACCGCCGCAGGATCGTATTCAAGACTCATGGTCTCCCCGGCAAGGCTCACGGATACGTCCGCCACGCCGGGAGTCTTGCCCAGGACCCTTTCAATACGCGCCGCACAAGCACCACAATGCATGCCCTGCACCGGAGCCTGAACCTGCACCGTAGAACCAGAGGATGCCGGAGCCGCGCCCGCTGCCGATGCGGATTCGCCACCAGCCCCCTTCGGCGCCGCAGGCAGGGAATCGGCCGCCTGCCGAACCGCCCGGCCCAAGTCCCCATCCTGGCCGCCCACCGGGCTATCCACGCCCTGTTGCGTCTTGTCCAAGGCTTTTTTATCTTCCGCCATGGCCCTCTCCTTTAAATATAGATGGACGGATACGGCCAACCCCTCTTTAATTTGAAAAACATACTTATTTCGGAGGAGATTGCAACCGCCCGACATCAGGTTTGGTCAAACACATAGATGGTAATGACTTTCGTTTTCATTGACAAGAGGAGCAAATGACAAACAGCCAATAGCCCAGGAAAAAGCAATGCCTCCGGCGGCCAAAGGGCCCGCGGCCCCTTGGAACCCCATTTACCGGACGCGCTCTTGCGCGCCCGGGGGCATGCTTCCTGGAATTATTTGCGATAAGGCCGAGCGGCGAAAGCCGCGAGCGATAAAAGTCTTTGGAAAGGGGGCCCGGGGGAAGAACCTTTCTTCAGAAAGGTTTGCCCCCGGAAAACAAGCTTGCCAATAAAATCAAGATAAAAGAAACGCCTCCGGCGGCCAAAGGGCCCGCGGCCCCTTGGAACCCCAGTTACCGGACGCGCTCACGCGCGCCCGGGGACATGTTTCCAGGAATTACTTGCCATAAAGCCCGAGCGGCGAAAGCCGCGAGCGATAAAAGTCTTTGGAAAGGGGGTCCGGGGGAAGAACCTTTCTTCAGAAAGGTTTGCCCCCGGAAAGAAAGCTTGCACTATAATCAATAAATATTATTTATTTTTTATTTGCAGCGATTATTTTTCTTCGGCCTGTTCCAGCCATTCGGTGAGTGCGTCCATGATCTGGCGGGCTTGTTTGGCGCTGGAGATCACGAATTTTGATTTGGGCCGGTAGTCGCCCTGCACTTTTTGATACCGACGGATGACGTATTTTTCGGGCCCGAATTCTCCGGTACTGCGGTTCAGATCCTGATAGCGGAACAAAACAGTGGACCACGCGCCTTTAGTCAGGACGCGCTTGTCCAGTTCGCGCACGATTTCCTGGCCGTCTTCTTCGTAGGCAATGGTCAGTTCTTCGACGGTGGAGGCCATGGGTACTCCTTTGGGGCTGGTTTAATTGCGGCGGTGGGACGCTTGCGCGCCGCCTGTGTTTAGCTGATGGTTGAAAGCGGTGTAGAGGATTTTTCCGGTGAATGCCAGCATACCATTAGCGGGCGCCCGCACGCTTTTACTCGGGGGTCGAGCTGCGGCGCAAGGGCTTCATATGGCAGGTGAAAAAATATCTAAACTCTATCATTTCGAATGGTTGACTCATATTGACAGCCTGATCTCCAAGGGGTAAGAGGCCGGTTCTCCTTTGGAGGTAAATGATATGCAGATATTTATCAAATTCGTATGTATTCCCTTGCTGGTGGCGGGCGTGCTGCTTCAGGCGGTTCGTTTGGAAGCCAAGGACCAGCGCATTGATATTTTGGAGCGTGACCTTCGTCTGGCGGAATTTCAGGCCCGGAGCGCGCACCAGACCCTGGCCGTTACCCAGGCATTGCAAAAGCGCATTTTGGAGGGGAAGCGCGTCAAGACCGTGACCGTGACCGCCTACAACCCCACGGAGGGGCAGTGCGACGCTGACCCGCTCGTGGCCGCGAGCATGCGCCGGGTGCGCACCGGGACCATTGCGGTCTCTCGTGATCTGTTTGATCAGGGCTGGGTATTTGGCAAAAAGGTGCGTATTGCCGGGCTGGGTATTTTTGAGGTCAACGACCTGATGAACAAACGTTTTTCCAGCAGCGTGGACGTATTCATGTGGGACGAAGGCGAGGCGCGGGCCTTTGGCCGCCGCAAAGCCCGGGCCGCCCTGCTGGACATCTGACCTGGCAGGGCCTTGCCTGGTTCTGCGCTGCCGGTCGCCTGCTTCTGTGAGCGCGGTCCTCTTTGGCTTCGGATTATGATATGCTATGCGTGCTTTCCGAAGTGACGAAGAGGGGGCGTATCGTGTTTGTTCGGAATTCCTGGACCATTTTCCCGAGGGGCGGGAAGGCGTGTCGCGTATTTTGGCGCGGCACGTTTTGTCATGCCGTGTGCGGCCTAATGGTGCTCCTGGCTCTGGTGCTGCAACCTTGGTCCGTGGCGGCCCAGCCGCAGGAGGCGGGGCAGGGTACAGTGGTGCGCGTGGGCGTATACGACAACAGGCCCATTATTTTTCCTCAGGGCGGCTCCGGCGGGGGCGGCTTTTTTATGGATGTGCTGCGCGCCGTGGCCCGGGAGCAGGGTTGGCGTCTGCAATACGTCCAGGGCGACTGGGCCGCGGTTTTGGAGATGGTGCAACGCGGGGAGATTGATTTGCTTCCGGCGGTGGCTTTTTCCGAGGAGCGGGCCGGTCAGCTTGCCTTTGGCCAGCAGACGCTGCTGACCAACTGGGGCCAGATATTTGCCATGCGCGGGCTGGAAATCCAGTCTCCTTTAGACCTGCGTGGCCGGATTGTGGGCGTAATGCGCGGGGATACCCATGCTCAGGCCATTGAACGGATTCTAGAGAGTTTCGACGTCAGCTTTGCTCTGGTGGAATTCGAGTCCTACGTCGAACTGTTGCAGGGATTGGAGGACGGCGTGGCCGAAGCCGTGGCCCTGAACCGGATTTATGGAAGCCGCAATATTTGGAACTACCGGGTGCAAAGTACGCCCGTGGTGTTCAACCCTATTGAGCTTCGGTTTGCCGCACCACCGGGCGACCCCAAGGGGCTGCTCCCGGCGTTGGACCGGAGCGTGGCCGCCATGAAACGTGTGGAACAGTCCGTGTATCATCAGGCCCAGGCCCGCTGGTTCGGCGGATCCTCCAAGGAGGTTCTCCCAGGCTGGGTTTTGCCGGTGGCCACGTTGACGGGGGCGGCATTCCTGCTCTTGGCTGGCATGAACATGATCATGCGCCGCCGGGTTGCCGCGCGCACGGCGGAGCTGGTGCAGGCCCGGGACCAGGCCCGGGAGGCGTCCCTGGCCAAGAGCCGCTTTTTGGCCAACATGAGCCATGAGGTGCGGACCCCGCTGAACGGGCTGCTGGGCATGTTGCAGATTCTGCGAGATACGCGCCTTTCGTCCGAACAGGCCGAATATGTGGACACGGCCCTGACATCGGGCCGCAATCTGCTCAGCGTCATCAACGATGTGCTGGATCTTTCCAAAATCGAGGCCGGAGCCCTGGAAGTGCAGGAAGAACCCTTTGCACTGGGGGAATTGCTTGAATCCGTGTGCAGCCTGTTTCGGGAAGAGGCACGCCGAAAGGGCATTGGCTTGCGCTGTGATTGCAAAGAGCTTTCCAGTGACTGGCTTTTGGGGGATGCGGGCAAGTTGCGTCAGGTGCTGTTCAACCTAGTGGGCAATGCCGTCAAGTTCACCCGCCGGGGCGAGGTGCGCGTCAGCGCCGCGCTGGAAGCCGGGACCGGCCCTACCGCAGAAGCGGGCCCGGAATACATCCTTGGTCTTGTGATATGCGATACCGGCATTGGGGTTGATCCCGACCTAGTGGAGCGTTGTTTCGAACCATTCAGTCAGATGGACGCCTCCAGCACCCGGGCCTACGGGGGAGCCGGATTGGGGCTGGCCATTGTGCGCCGGCTCGTGGACCTCTTGCAGGGGAATATGTCGTTTCAATCCACCCCGGGCAAAGGCACTGAGGTCAACGTTCTGCTGCCCATGCGATTGGCTCCGGAAAGCGTCAGGCAGGCGGCCCGGGATGAAAAGCGCAGGGAGCGGCTGGACCCGTCCGGCCTGCGGGTGCTCGTGGCCGAAGACAACCGCGTAAACCGTCTGGCCTTGCGGCGTTTTTTGGAAGGCATGGACCACACCGTGCTGGAAGCGGGCAACGGGCGGGAAGCCCTGGACCTCCTGGCCCTGGAAGAGGTGGACTGTGTGCTCATGGACGTGCAGATGCCGGTGATGGACGGCATTGAGGCCACGTTGCGCATCCGGTCCGGGGAGCTGGGCGCGGCGCGGCGCAGCCTGCCCATTGTGGCGGTGACGGCCCATGCCATGAAGGGAGACCGAGAAGAATTTTTGGCCTCAGGCATGGACGGCTACCTGGCCAAGCCCGTGCACCAGGACGACCTGCGCCACATGCTGGCCCGGCTTTTTGGCGTGGAAGCGACTCCGGAAAGAGGCTGAGCCAAGGCCCTGCCGACGCGGGGCACCGGGCCGCAACGCTCAGGCGCGTTTTGTAGCGGCCCGGGCTAGAGATCCACGATTTGCACGTGATCCGGGGTCAGTTCCCGGCCAAGAAAAATCCCCGCCACCCGGGCAAAACGCGATGCACCGTCCGTGGCCATGAAATGTACGCCCCCTTCCGAGGTTTTGGGCTGTGATTTTTCAGCCTTGCACAAGCCGGTGCGTTCCAGATAGTCGGCCACCTGGGCCGCTGTGGTGGCGGCCGAGTCGATGACCGCCACATCCGGCCCGGCCACCCGGGATATGGGCGCCGCAAGAACCGGGAAATGGGTGCAGCCGAGAACCAGACTATCCGGACCGTGGCTACCGAACTCCCGAAACAATGGTTGCAAATATTCTCCCACCACTCCTTCCACCAAGGGACCGTCAATCCAGCCTTCTTCAGCCAGAGCCACAAACAGAGGGCAGGCGCGTGAACGGATCTCCGCATCCGGCCGGATGCGCTGGATGGCTTTGTGGTACGCTCCGCCCTGCACGGTGCTCTCCGTGGCGATGACCGCAATGCGCCCTGCCCTGGTGCGCTCACAGGCAGCCCGGGCTCCGGGCTGGACCACGCCGAGCACCGGCAGACCGGGAAAGGCTTCGCGCAGGGCAGGCAGGGCCACGGACGAGGCCGTGTTGCAGGCCACCACCAGCAGCTTGATGCCTTGGTCCACAAGGACCCGGGCGCATTGCAGGGCATAGCGCGAAACCGAGGCCGGACTTTTGGCCCCATAGGGCAGCCGGGCCGTGTCGCCGAGATAGAGAAAGTCTTCCCGCGGCAAGACGCGGGTCAGGGCGCGAAGCACGGTGAGCCCGCCGACCCCGGAATCAAAAACACCTATGGGCTGGGCCGCTTGCGGACCCGGAGTGTCGTAGCGCATGGCACGAACTATCCCCATTGCCAGGCCTTGTCCAGCCAGGGCAATCCGCGCTCTGCCCGGGCGCGGGCCGGGTTATTTTTCGGCTATGATCGCAGCATAATAGCAAAACAAATCCTGCGGGTCATAGTCCTGCCAGCAGGGGTGCAGGTGCGGCACAGGCTGCACCCGGGAAAGCCGCTCCACGACCCG
>JAQVYA010000176.1 GCA_028708865.1 Desulfovibrio sp.
GCTTTGATTCCCAGATAGCGCAGAAACAGGGAGTGGAAGCTGGCGCGAAACGCTCCATCGTTTTCAAAGACGGTCAGCACCGTGGGGGGCGCGTCCGTTCCAGGCTGGACAAGCCTTTCGTGCACCCAGAACACGCGCCTGCCGGGCAGGGCGTCCGGCGCGACAAAGATGCGCGCCCGCCACATGGTGCCGACCACCTCTTCAAAATTGATTTCCAGGCCCTCGGTGTCGCCGCTGGTGGAGAGCAGCAGATTCGGATCATAGGCCTTGTCCGCGGAGCCGTCAGCCCGTTGCCCGCCAAGCACGGGCTCCTCCAAGAGGCCCGAAGCGTAGACCTCGGCCCGGGGCAGGGCGTTGAATTCGTTGCTGGGCGTAAGCACCCGGGAGGCAATGGCGTCCACCACGGCCACGGCCATGAGCAGCATCAGGGGCACGGCCAGGAGGTTTAGTCTGTGTCGGGCGCTGGTCATAACGGCTCCTTCGGGAAACGGCTCAGGCGTTGCGGGATGCGCGGCGGCGTTCACGGATCGTGCGCAGCTTGCGCATGCACAGCGTTCCGCAGGCCAGTCCGAGAATGCAGCTCATCAAAAACATCAATGTGGCCATAGGGCGGCTCCTTTGAGTGGACGCATTAGATGTCTTCCAAAAGATGCCCGGACTGGGGCCGCGCGGCAGGGCGGTCACGATAGCGCCGGGCAAAGAATATCCCCCCGGCCAGGGTGACCAGGAACAGGGGCAGATAATACTTCAGAAACGTAATGGTCAGGTTGTCCGGGTTCTGAAAGGCCAGCCAGAGGCAAAAGGTCAGCTCAGCCAGCAACAAGATGTCCATCACCAGCAGCACCAGCTTCTGGCGGATGTTGAATCCCTGGTTGGCGGCTTCGATGGCGTTGAAGTCCGGTCCGATCATGGTGGGTTCTCCTGGTGTCCCGCCCGGGGAGGGGAGGATACCCCGGGCGGGTTGGGTTGAGCGGGACCTTCCTACTTCTTCTTACTGAGGTCCTGCTTGGATACGTTCATTACCTTGATGGCCTGCTTGGCGTCTCCCTTGATCACGTAGGCAATGCGCAGGATGTCGCCCGGCTCCGGCGGAATGCCGATTTTGGCGGCGCTGACGTCGAAGGCGGTTTCAATGCCGGTGGGGTTGCCGTAATGCTTATTGGCATCGGTCTTCACCGTGTCGAATTCCTCCAGGACCAGGGTCTGGGCGTCGATGCTGACGCACCGGCCCTGGGCCACTTCGGCGGCCAGCGCCGAGGCGGCAAAGGCGGCCATGAGCAGCAGGGTCGTGATGATGGCGACGGTCTTTTTCATGATCACAAATCTCCTTTGTTCTTTCCTTCAGGGCTTAGGATGGTTGTCCCTGCTTTTTCTCGCGCAGTTCCTTGGCCGCTCCCTGGAACATGATCTTGCAGATGTACAGGCAGATCAAACCGATGGTGGAGAGGATCAGCACGGCCGAGGCCGCGTTGAAATGGTACTGCTTGAGGATGATGGAGATCATGCAGCAGAGCACCGCGATACCGAAGGCCACGCGGATGCCGTATCCCTTGGAGTACTTGGTGGCCACGGTGCCGATCTGGGCGCCGATGGCCGCGCCGGTGAGCATCACGAACACGGCCACGAGTTCGATGCGTCCCTTCATGGAGTAGGTGAACGCGCCGTACAGGCCGGAGATCATGACTTCAAAGAGGTCCGTGCCCACGGATACGTGGGTGGGAGAACCGATCAGGTACACCAGGGCGGGCATGCGCAGCAGACCGCCGCCGATGCCCAGGAAGCCTGCCAGGATACCGGTCAGCAGGCTGACGAGAATGGGCAGCCAGGCCGAGCAGGTGATGCCGGCGCGGTGGAAGTGCATCATGGGTGGGATGTTGATCTTGTGCAGGGTCTTGTACCAGGTGATGCCTTCGGTACCGTGTTCGCCTGTAATGCCCTTCTTCTTGTTGGAAACAGCCTTGGCATAGTCGTAGAAGACCATGAAGGTGATCAGGGCCAGGAAGCAGACATAAACCCAGCGCACCACGGATCCGACAATGCCCAGGCGTTCCAGGTACATGACTAGCTGGGCGCCGATTTCAATACCCACCATGGTTCCGGCGAGCATGACTAGGCCGAGCTTGTAGTCCACGTTGCCGAATTTGGAGTGCCGGATGGTGGAGATCATGGATTTACCGGCAATATGGGCCATATCCGTGCCGATGGCAAAGGCCATGGGGAAACCGAGAATGTTTAGGCCGGGCGTGACCATCCACGCGCCGCCCATGCCGAAAAAGCCGCCGATAACGCCCACCGAGAAGCCGATGAGCACCAGGCCGGGCCAGAAAACGTCCACGCCTGCAATGGGCATGTACATGTAGAAGAATTCCATGCTCTTTCTCCCTTGGCTTAGTGTTCCACGATTTTACGCGAGGTCAGGTCCAGGCCGCTGCGGCTCATGATGAAGTCCATGAGAAAGCCGAGGAAGCAGCCGTACAGGGCGGTGAGCACGGTGGCCCAAAGCGCGAATAATACGATGTTGGTGTTGTAGAGGTTTGCGAAATACTTGGCCATGCCGGTGAGCACGCGGGTGTCGGCCACGACCACGAGCTCGCTGGCGCCCCCGGCAAAAGCCAGGACCGGAAGCAGGGTCCAGCCCAGGGCTGCCGACAGCAGAAGCAGCATCTTTTTCATCGTCCATACTCCTTAGGTTCCATTGTTACCGTTACCCGGCCGCTCCCCAAAAAGGCGGACGGCCGGCGTGTCCGCACATTCGCACTGCAACAAAAGCAACCTCTGTGCCGCCTTCCGGATGTGGAGTATTCGTTTCGCGATTGCGCTCGGGAAAAGGGAAAAGTCCAGTGATGATAACAATTGACAGCAATCTGGAAATGGACTTCAGAAATATCTGAATCGGGAAAAAACCCGCAATAAAGTGAAAGGAACGGTAATGCTCCACTTCAAAACAAATCTGCACTGGAAGCGGCAGGCCAAGGAGCCGGGCGGCTTTGCGCGAAGTTCGCTCTGCACCCGGCTGCTGGTCACGCTCATTCCGTTGGCTGTGCTGATTCTTTTGGTCACCGGAATAACCACCTATTCGTTTTCCAGGATATTTTTGCAGACCGCTCAGGAGCGTACCCAGAGCGTCACGGCCTATGGCATGGCCCGTGAACTGGAGATGGCCCTGGAGAACACACGCCGCAGCTTGCTGTTTGCAGCAAGCGGGGTGCTCGATGAGGCGGGGATGCGTGACTTCTTGGCCCGCAGCAACCACAGTAAACAAATTCCGTTTCGGGAGTTTGCCCTGGTTTCCCCGTTTCCTGATGAATCCATCTTTCTCGTCACCAGTCGTAATGAGATTTTCCGCATTCCTCTGCCCGAAATTCCCACCTCGGAACTATTGTTCCAGCATAGCGGAAGCAATATGGCCCTGCGAGTGGGGGACGTGAGCCTGACCGGCATTGAAAAGGCGGAGTATGTCCTGCCGCTGGGAAACGCCACGCGAAACATGGTTTTTTCCCAGGTGGTGCGCATGGTCACTCCGGCGACAAATCACAAGGGGGCCTATGTGATGCTGTCCATCGACGCCGCGGCCCTGCGCAACATTCTTTCGCGGGCCAATTCGACCCGTTCCCCGCTGTGGGCCAGTGCGCCGGTTTCGGACGCGCGGTTTTGTTTTTTGTTTGATCTCAGCGGCTGGATCTTGTTCCAGTCCAACAGCCCGGATGAACCCGAAGCTCCGCTCATGACCAGTCTGGCCCGGACCGGGATGGAGGGAACCCTGGGCAGGCCCGGGCACCCGGAAGCGTTCCAGCCGTCCGGCGGAGCCGGGGCAGGCATCTTCTGGAACATGCTTTCCGAGGTGCAGCGAGGCAAGCACGGGGTGCTGCCGGACATGGGCTGCCTGCCCGCCGGGGTGGAAAGTACGGACCACCACTCCCTGGCCTACTGGCCGGTGACCTTTCGGCACAGCCGGGACGGCCCCACCGAGATATACGGCGGCCTGGCCTTCATTGATTATTCAAATCTCAGCCTCAGCGCCGGATACCGGCAGGTGGACGTGATCTTCGTCATTTCCCTTGCAGCCACGGCATTGCTCTCGTTCACCATCTTCCTCATCAGCCGGAGCCTGACGCGCCCCCTGCGTCTTTTGGCCGGACGGGTCAACGCCATGCGCCACCAGGGAACGCTGGAGCCGCTGCACCTGACTCTAAAAGACCGGGAAACCCGGGGACTGGGGGAGGCCATCGACAATCTCATCGGTACGGTGCAGCGGCAGATGGATGAAATCCGGGCCAAGGACGAAGCCATCCTCAAGGCCGCGTTGCAGGAGCGGGCCACGGTGGAGGAAATGAACGGGGACAAGCGGTTTTCAGACATGGAGGACGTGATTCCGGAAATCTTCGGCACTGGTCCGCGCATCGAAAAACTCAAGACCGAAATTCTCAAGGCAGCGTCCGTGGACGTGGACGTCCTCATCGAAGGGGAAACCGGAACCGGCAAACAGTTGACGGCCGAGGCCATCCACCGCCACAGCGCCCGAGCCCGCGCTCCGTTCATTTCCATCAACTGCGGAGAGCTGGACGAAAACCTGCTGCTGGACACCTTGTTCGGCCATGTCAAGGGCGCCTTTACCGAAGCCCGGACCGAACGCAAGGGCGCTTTTGTGGAGGCGCACGCAGGCACGCTGTTCCTGGATGAGATACAATCGGCTTCGGCCAAGGTGCAGCAAGCCCTGCTGCGGGCCCTGGCCATGCGCGTGGTCCGGCCCCTGGGGTGCGACCGGGACGTGGCCGTGGATGTGCGCATCATTGCCGCGTCCAACGTGGCGCTCATGGAACTGGCCGAGTCGGGCAGGTTTCGCAGCGACCTTTATTATAGGTTGCGGGTGCTCATGATCCATACCCCGGCGTTGCGGGATCACCGGGAGAACATTCCCAGGTTGGCGCGCCGCTTTATGGACCATGCGCAAAACCTGGCGGGCCGTGGCCGCGTGGACCTCAGCCGGGGGGCCATGGAGCGGCTCGTGCAATACGACTGGCCCGGCAACGTGCGGGAATTGCAG
>JAQVYA010000177.1 GCA_028708865.1 Desulfovibrio sp.
AATTTTGTGCAACACTAAATTTCTGTGCGACCCCCTCTACTCTGGATTTTACTTTTGCAATTCTCCCTACAAATTTTCCTGGTTTTCAAGATTTTTTAACCTTGATTTTATCCTTGTCGTATGCTATTGCCGGGGGAACCACGTCCACGCCATAGTGCCGCAGCAGCACTTCCGTGGCTTCCAGTTGGCGCTGGACCTTCCAGTCCAGTTGGGTGATGTCCTTGCTCACTTCCACGGCCAGGGCCGGGATGTTCAGGGCCGTGAGCGCGTAACAGGTCAGGGACTTACGCATTTCCGAGTAGTTGGTGGAGTCGTCAAAGGTGCGGGTATTGAAAAGTTGGAAGCGGTAGCTGGCCGGAGAAATGCGCGGGTTCAGTTCCGCCAGGGCGTTGTCCACGGTGCGGCCCAGGTCCATGCGGCCATAGACCATGGCGTCGATGATGATGGACTGGCCGTAGCGCATGGGGTTACGCAGGCTATCTACATAGGTGGGATGATAGAATCCGCTGCCCTCGTGCAGGTGGATGAGCCCGTCGGACTGGGCCAGCAGAAAGCGCACCACACGGGCCAGCCGGTCTTCATAGAAGAGGTTGTAGTCCCGGTCGAACCGGCGGTTCATGTCCACGTTGATCTGCCGGGTCCGCAGGTTGATGGAGGGCACGTTGGCCCGCGGGACCACGATGAGATTGCCCGCGCGCACCCGGGAGTTGGAAAGGATTTGGGCCGTGATGTATCCGGAGGGTTCGTCGCCCTGGATGCCGCCCTGGACCATGATGGTGGGGCCGTCCTGCTCGCCGTGCAGGAAGACCACGCTCAGGGGGTATTGCGTGCCTTCGAAAAAGGTGAACTCGTAGCGTTCGCCCGCGGCCATGGCCGAGGAGGCGGCGCACAGAAGCAGCGCCAGGCTAACCCAGACTGTTTTGCGGATATGTTTCACTAAAAATGACCTTTCCATCTTCTCGCGTGACTGTCAGCCGCAGGCCGAACACATTGTCCGGCTCCAGCGATTCGGGCAGGGCCACCCGGGCCCGCATGGGCTTGCGCCGGTGGATTTGGAAGGAGAGGTCCGCGCCCTTGGCCTCCAGTTCGACGATGCGGCCGTCGTTGGAAACCAGGGCGAGATGTGTGTCGCCGCTGAGCTGGGTGTTGTTCAGGTTGTTGAGCAGGTTGAAGCTGATTTGCACGCGACGGCCTTCCACGTCCAGGCGGACGTTTTCCAGCCGTACCGCGCCCGTATCCACATTGGCGAACACGGAGGAAAGGTCCACGGTCGGTTCGGCGGGTATTTCCGGCTCGTCCGCGTTGGTCTCGGAATCCGTGTGCCCGGTGCTGAGCAGGCTCTGAAGCTCCCGGGAGTCATAGGATTCGAGAATTTTTTCCATGTTGCTCAGAGTGGTGAGGCGCACTTCCGCCTCTTCCAGCCGCCGGGTCAAATCTTGATTGGCCCGTTGCAGGGAAATATTGTCCACCAGGGCGGTGGCTCCGAAATAAATGCCCCCCGCGGCCACCACCACCAGCAGGATCAGGACGACGACCAGGGCCTTGAGCCAGAAGGGATTGAGCCGAAAGCGCCGGACGTCGAGGTCGTCCCGCATGAAGAGAATGCTGTATTTGGCGTCGTTCATAGCGCTCTCCACTGCTCGTTGACGATGCGCCAGCCTTGGGCCGAGGGTTGAAAGACCAGGGTTTTGCGTCCTTTGTCCTCGTAGCCCGAGGCATCGCGATAGGTTTGGATGAAGCTTGCGGCGAGCCCCATGGCGTGCAGCTGGATGCGGATATCCTCCACCTTTACGGTTTGCGGATTTTTTTCCGCCCAGAGTTGGGCCTTGTATTGGCTGATGTTCTCCCGTCCCCGGCGGCCGTCCTGCACGGCGTCGGAATCGTAGAATCCGGCATAGGCCTGGATATCGGCCCGTTCCCAGGCCTCGGCCCAGGTGCGGACCAGGGGTTGCAGCTCCTGGGCGCGCTGCTCAAGGTAAAGGTCCTTCAGGTCGGGCGCGGCCGAGGTGATTTCCCGGCCCACGATGCGCCAGGAGCCGTCGTCGTCCTGCTGCCAGTAAAGTCGTTTGCCCACGGCGGAGTTCAGCGAGCCGGTACGGTAGTACTGGTCGAACCAGGTGACCCAGTAGCCGGGGCCGGGCAGGGCCCGCACGTTGGTCACCAGGACGTCGATCCACGGATGGCTGCTGAAAATACGTCGCTTACGGTCTCGAAACCATTGAAAATCAATGCCCGAGCGGGTCAGCAGTTCAGGATCGTAATGCTCGAAGAAGGCTTCGCTGCGCAGGCTCCAGTCCCGGGCCCAGCGCTGCACGCGCTTTGCGAGTTTTTCGGCCATTGCCCCGTCCGGTCCTGAGGCTTTGTCCCAGTCCACCTTTTCCGCAATGATCACGGGCAGCCCCGCGGCCAGGTCGTTTTCCAGGCCGTCGATGTCCGGGTCGGAAAGGGCCACGCAGCCCCGGGTATCGCGCGGGACGAGCTGCTTGCCGCGCCCGTGCAGCCAGATGCCGGAACCGGTTTTGCCCCGGATGCGGTCCACGGGGTTGGGGTAGTTCAGGGGGTAGGCCACGTCGCCGTAGAGTTCCCAGTCCAGGCCGCTACGCAGCCGCCCCTGAATGAAGTAGACACCTTCCGGAGTGCGCAGGTCGCCCTGTTCAAACTTGTCGCCGTTACTTTGCCCGGTGGTGCAGGGCAGGGATTTGAGCACGGCCAGGGGGCTGCGGCGGCCAAACATGTAGAGCGCCTGTTTCCCCTTGTCCACGGCCACGAGCAACTCAGGCCCTTGTTCGTGGGAATGGAGAACAGGCTCCCATCCGTCGGCCCGGACCGGAGCCACGGCGGTCAAAAGCAGCATCAACAGGGCGACGGTGGTGAGTCCCTTCATACGCATCCGGTGGTGTTGTGGCCGTTGGCTAGCTCTTGCCCGCGGCCAGCAGTTGGGCGCGGGTGAAGATGGAGCTGAGCGAAAGGCCGGCTTCGGCAAGGCGTTCCCGCCCGCCCTCTTCGCGGTCCAGCACACAGAGCACGTCGTCAACCACCAGACCGGCCTCGCGTACGCGCTCCACCGAGGTGAGCAACGTTCCGCCCGTGGTGACCACGTCTTCGAGAAGAGCCACGCGGCTGCCGGACGGGAAGTTTTTGAGGCCTTCCAGGAATTGATTGGTTCCGTGCCCTTTGGACTTCTTCCGTATAATAAAAGCAGCCAGAGGACAATTTTTTTCATAGGAGAGAACGCTTACGGCCGAGACCAGGGGGTCCGCCCCCAGTGTCATGCCGCCCACGCCCGTGATGTTCCGGCCCTGGAGCATGTCCAGGAACAGATTGGCGATGAGCCAGCCGCCCTCGGGGTGCAGGGCGGTCTGCTTGCAGTCGAAGTAGTAGTCGCTCTTTTTCCCGGAAGTGAGGGTCACCTCGCCTTCCACATAGGACAGTTCGAGCAGCAGTTTTGCGAGTCGGCGTTTGAATTCCTGCATGGGCTAGTCCTCCGCATATACGCGGTCGTATATCATATTTTCATACCGAAGGTAATAGTTCGGGTCAAACGCATCTGCAAAATCTTGTGCTGAGAGGTGGTCGCACAGGGCCGGGTCGGCAGCGGCCTCGGTCTGGAAGGACTTGCGCTCCTCCCAGCAACGCAGGGCCACGGCCTGGACCGCTTCATAGGCTTTTTGCCGTTGCAGGCCTTTGTCCAGGAGCTTGACGAGCAGGCGCTGGGAGTAGAACAGGCCAAAGGAACCCTCCAGATTGCGGTCCATGTTCTGACCGTTGATCTTGAGGCGGTCCAGCAGGCCGGTCATGCGGGCCAGAATGTAGTCCATGAGGATGGTGGAATCGGGCATGATCACGCGCTCCACCGAGGAGTGGGAAATGTCCCGCTCGTGCCAGAGGGGCATGTTCTCCATGGACGCCAGGGCATTGGTGCGCACCAGCCGGGAGAGGCCGCACAGGTTTTCCGCGGAGATGGGGTTCTTCTTGTGCGGCATGGCCGAGGAGCCTTTTTGCCCTTTGGAGAAGCCTTCCTCCACTTCCAGCACTTCGGTGCGCTGGAGGTGGCGCAGTTCCGTGCCGAGGCGTTCAATGCCTCCGGCCATGAGGGCCAGGGAGGTGAAGAAATGGGCGTGGCGGTCGCGCTGCACGATTTGGGTGGATATGGGGTCCACGGTCAGGCCGAGCAATTCCAGGGCGCGGGCCTCCAGCTCAGGGGAGAGGTGAGCGTAGGTGCCCACGGCGCCGGATATTTTGCCCACGCGGATTCCTTCGCGCGCGGCCTCGAACCGGGCCTGGTGGCGCTTGAACTCCGCGTAAAAGCCCGTGAGCTTGAGGCCGAAGCTGGTGGGCTCGGCGTGGATGCCGTGGGTGCGGCCCATGCACAGGCGGCCCTTGTTTTCCTGGGCCAGGCGTTTGATGGTGACCAGGAGTTTTTCCAGGCCTTGGGCGATTTTTTCCCCGGCCCGGGTGAGCAGCAGCCCGTTGGCCGTGTCCACGATGTCCGAGGAGGTGCAGCCCAGGTGAATCCAGCGCGAGGCCGGGCCCACCTTTTCCTCCACGGCCGTGAGGAAGGCGATGACGTCGTGCTTGGTGCGCTGTTCGATTTCAAGAATGCGCTCCAGGTCAAAGTCGGCCTTTTCACGAATGGTCTGCATGTCTTCGGCCGGGACGACTCCCTGCTCGCACCATGCTTCGCAAACGGCCAGTTCCACTTCGAGCCAGGCCCGGAATTTATTTTCCAGGGTCCAGAGCTCAGCCATCTCAGGACGGGAATAGCGTTCGATCATGCGGGTTGCCTTTGGGGTCCGGGGTCCGGCGCGGCGGGGGGCCGGGCAAGGTCGGCAAGGTATTGCGGGGCCGTGCGCCGCGTGGCAGTTCCCAGGGGCCCTTGGGTAATGAGGGTTTGTACGGGACCGCAGCCGCGGTCGCCAAAAAAAAGGCAGCCTGAGCTGCCTTACGTCTCCTAGGCGGAGGTATCGACGCTGGGTGTTCCCGGACTGGCCGACTTGCCGGGACAGGCGGTTTCTTTCACCTTGTCCCGCTTGGCGGCGGC
>JAQVYA010000178.1 GCA_028708865.1 Desulfovibrio sp.
TTGACGGCTCGCGGTCGGAAGATGATCCGGTTGGTTCGTTCCCTTCCTGGAGTGGCGGCTCTGGCCTGCCGCAAGGTGGAGGATTGGAAGGCGGTACGCTGGACCGTATCCATGCAGGCACAGGGAAATGTTGCCACGCTTGGCGGCCCTCGGCGGGAGCCCGAGCATGAAATCGTTCCTCCCTGTCAGCAAGAAGAAGGGGAAAAGAGGATAGGGCTGAGGTATTTGAACAGCCGTTGGCTCAATCTGTTGAAAGTAGTCATCGGGTTCATTCCTGCCTTTTTGACTTTTGCCCTGACCAAGGACTGGTGGGTGCTGGCTTATCTCGGTGCGTTCATCTGGTTCGGAATCACCGGAGTGCGCAACATCATTCAATCCGTGTTGGGCGGAGGCGGCATACGGCGTTCCCCGCTGCTGCGATGGAATGATTATGTTAGCTGGAGTCGAATCTCGGACTCCCTTCTTTTCACCGGATTTTCGGTTCCGCTCTTGGACTGGCTGACCAAAAGCGTGGTGCTGGACGGGGTCTTTAATGTCAATACCTCCACGAACCCGTTATTGCTTTATACCGTGATGGCGTTGACCAACGGGGTCTACATCACAAGTCATAATTTGTTTCGCGGATTGCCGCGCAGCGCTGCTTTCGGCAACTTTTTCCGGAGCGTCCTCTCAATTCCCATTGCTGTGCTTTTCAACTCCGTCATTGGACTGGGGCTTTTGATGTTGGGTACGCCGGATGTGAACGGCGTACTGCAACGTTGGGCGGCTGTGATTTCCAAGCTGGCTTCCGATTGTGTGGCCGGATTTATTGAGGGTCTGGCGGACAGGCGCAACAACATTTCCATGCGCCGTTGGGACTACAAGGCCAAGATATCACAGGTTTTTCATACGTTTTCCTCTTTGGAGCTACTTTTTCCGCGACGCGATGTTCTGACCATGCTGGAGCGACCCGAGGAGTTCTTCAACGAAGTGCGGACGGCCCGTAGCGCCTTGGACAAAGTTATGATCGTCAACGCCCTGGACCTGCTTTATATGCATATGTTCCAGCCTCGTGCAGCCAGCGCATTACGGGGGATGCTGGAGGGCATGTCCGGTGAGGAGCGTGCTGTTTTTATTGCCTCGCAACGGATTTTGAAAAATGAGCGGGAGGTGAGCAAGCTTTTTGTGGACGGTATTGTGGGGCGGCGCTTTTCTAAGGGGTTGTCGTTTTATCTACTGCGCTACAAAGGGTATCTTCGTTCCTTGGACAAGATGGTCCAGGGCCTGCCAAAAGGGGTGGACATGGAGAGTCCTGATCCCCGTTCCAGGGCTGCCGCTTGAGTTGCTTTTGATATTGAAGGGATGGCGAAGTACGAAAAACGGGCGGGACCCATTGGCCCCGCCCGTTCGGCGTTTTCGGAGGAGTGCTTTTGTCAGCTTCTGTTGCGGCGACGCAGTCCAATCAATCCCAGCAAGCCTGATCCCAACAACCAGACGGCACCTGGAATGGGAGTCTTGGAGAATGTGTCTGCCGCCATGATGTCGTTGGCGCAGCTGACGGTATAGCTGAGCGTCAGCTGGTCAAAGTCGATATTTAGGCCGGCGATGGAAATTTCACCCACATTCCCGGCTCCCGGAAATTCGGGCATGCCGGACCAAGTCCCACTGTAAAGAGCTTCCTGCCCCCAGACATTGCCCCAAGCTGGATGGTTGTCACGGTAATCGCCGTCGGACCGTCCATTGATGTACTTAAAGAACTTGTCCGTGTATCCCACCTCAAAATTGTAAACATCCGCGGTAAAGTCGTTGTTGAGCCGGACCAGATAATTCCAGGCCTTGTCATTGTCAGTGTTGACGAACAAATCTCCAGTGGTCAGGCTGTTGTAGCTATCTTCAAATTTATCCGCGGTGAAGAAAAAATTTACTTCCTGGAGCGTGTTGTCCACAACTGTGGCTGTGCCATGGGTGAAGTCGGGAACGCCGATGACGTCCTTTCTGTTTTCCCGGTGAGTTCCCCAGCCGCTCCAATGGGTGTATTGATCTTCAAAAGTCCAGGTCTCAGCCTGGGCTGGCAGGGCTGAAAGAGCGAATACGGCCATGAGGGCCAGGGGCAGCAACGTACGCATAAAAATCCTCCTTGGTTGGTAACGCCATTTCGTTCATGTTGAGGGCAGTGTAGCGATGCTTCGCTGACGTCCACAATCAGGCGTAAGTATGATTTCGGCGTTGTTTTTTTTCATACTTCGGTATGAGGGGAAGAACTTTCCCTTGAAATCGTAAGCAACACTGATGCCAGTCCTGGGACTCCTGACAACGTTGTTGGTGGGGTAAGGAAAAGGGTGGTTGCGCCTTTTTCTCATCCTGGTGTAATGAACCAGGGAGAAGGGGCAAAGCATGATATATAGAAAATTTCTCACGGGCACGCTGATCTGGACCATTTTGGTGCTGATGTCCAGTGCTTCTCTTGGCTATGAGCCGGGGCAGTCACTGGTTGTTGCCGGAGATGACCAGTATGCTCCGTTTGAATTTCGAGGAGCCGACGGGAAGGCGCGAGGAATTTTTGTAGATTTTTGGGAGGAGTGGTCCAAGGAAACAGGCATCCCCATTGAGTATCGACTGTCTCCCTGGCCCGGATCCATGGAAATGGTCCGACAGGGGGAGGCCGACGTAGTCTCCGGGCTGTTTCGTTCAGCAGAGCGGGAAGCGTATTTCGATTTTGGTGCTCCTTTTTTTACTATCGAAAGTCATATTTTTTTTCATGATACCGTGCTTGGTGTTCGCACGTTGAACGACCTTAAGGGTTTTCGGGTTGGGGTTGTGCAGGGTGATTATGCGGAAGAATATCTGGCGGCCAACGCCTCTTTTCTGCGACTGGCCTTATATGAAGACTACGAGTCGCTGGTGCGCGGAGCGTTGGAAGGCGATATCCGTGTTTTTATCGGGGACCAGCCGGTCATCAGTTTTTTTCTTGCTCGGCATGTTGGAGGTCGGGCGTTTCGCTACGTGGAGAAGCCTCTTTACGCGGAGGCTTGTTATCCCGCGGTTCGGAAAGGTGATCAAAGCACGCTGGCGGTGCTTCGCCAACATTACGGGGTGGTCTCCGCGGAGCAAATGGAAAGCATTGTCGGGCGGTGGGCCGGAAAAAGCGCGTTTCAGCGCTTGCCCTGGATCTGGATTATGGTCGGCGGCGGCGCTCTTTTGCTGGTCATGTTGTTTCTTGGACTGCGCAATCGTGATTTGCTGCAACGCATTGGTTTTGCAAAAATTTCTTTAACGAGAAGCGAAGAACGCTACCATCTGGCGGTTCAGGGTTCGAATGACGGGATTTGGGATTGGGACCGTGAAACAGATCAGGTCTACTTTTCTCCCCGTTGGAAAGAAATTGTTGGATATCAGGATGATGAAATTCCAAATGAACTTGAAGAATGGACTTCACGGATCCACCCGGATGATCTCGACAAGGTCATGGATGCCAATCAAACCCTTTTGGACCGGAATGCCGAGTCGTTTACCGTAGAATACCGGATGCGGCATAAGGATGGGAGTTGGCGGTGGATTTTGGGACGGGGCACTTGCCTGCGCGACGCTCAAGGTAAAATTCGACGGATGGCCGGTGTTCATTCCGATGTTACCCGTCGGCGGGGGATGGAAGAAGAGCTTCGGCGTAGCGAAGAGACGCTGCGTGAAATTTTGGAAAACATGATGGACGGCTACTATCGGGCGGATATGCAAGGCCGTTTGATCATGGCCAATCGACGCATGCATGAAATGCTTGGCTATGCCAGCTTCGCGGAAGTGGAGGGGCGTGATGTCGCCGAGACGTTTTATTTTTACCCCGAGCAACGCCAGGCCTTTTTGTCAATACTCATGGAAAATGGAACGTTGCAGGCGTTTGGCGGGACGTTGAGGCACCGTGACGGATCGCCGATTCCTGTTGAAACCAGTTCTCGTTTGATCTCCAATCTCAAGGGGGAACCCGTGGCCTTGGAAGGCGTGGTCCGGGATGTCAGTGAGCGCCGGAGGCACGAGCAGGAACTGCAATTGCTTATTGCTAAGTTGGAAGCAAAAAATGATGAATTGGAGCGATTTACTTATACCGTTTCCCATGACCTCAAGAGCCCGATCATAACCATTAAAGGCTTTTTGGGGTTGCTCGAAAGGGATTTGCAAGTTGGCGACAAGCAGCGTGTCGCCGATGACCTAGCCAGGATCAATAGCGCCACAGACCGCATGGAGCAGCTGCTGCGTGAATTGCTGGAGCTTTCCCGTATTGGACGAATGGATAATCCCATGGTCAGGGTTCCGCTCCGGGAGGTGGCACAGGAAGCTTTGGAAATGGCACAGGGGCAACTGGAAAAAAGCCAGGCGCAAGTGGACGGCCTGGAGAGCCTGCCTGTGATTTTGTGTGACCGCCCCCGGATGGTGCAGGTGTTCCTCAACATCTTCACAAATGCCGCAAAATTTTCCCGTCCCGATACACCGTTGAAAATCATGGTGGAAACAGTGGCTCAACATGACGACCATGTCTTAATCCGCATAGCGGACAACGGACGCGGCATCAAACAGGCATACCTGGAAACCGTGTTCGGGTTGTTTCAACAGCTTGATTTGCAGGAACAGGGGACGGGGCTTGGCTTGGCTCTTGTGCGCCGGATTATTGAAAATCACGGTGGCCGGGTTTGGGCAGAATCTGAAGGAGAGGGGCGGGGAACGGCTTTCGTCTTCACGTTGCCGGTCAATGGCGGGATATCCGGAGCCTGAATCGCCAAACAAAACGGGGAAGTCGCATGGACTTCCCCTGGGTGAGAACTTAGATCGACCAATAATTTGACCGTCCAAAGGTGGTTTTCGTCTTCATCCACCAAACCAGCCCGGGCTGATGATGGAGTTGCCCCCGCTAAATCGGACACTCGGCGGTTGCCGATGAGCGGATGAATTCACGGGGAGATTGCATCCGCAGTCCCTTGTGGGGATGCCTTTCGTTGTAATCTTCGAACCAGTCGGCCAATT
>JAQVYA010000179.1 GCA_028708865.1 Desulfovibrio sp.
CTGGTGCGGCGACGGCTGGAAGAGCAGGAAAAGGAACAGGCAGCTCGTGATGAAACCGCCCAAAAGACGCAGAACGTGCCCCAAAGGAAGGGACTCAGGTATGAATTTTCCGTGCGCTGAGGCGGGGCGACCCCATGAGAGGGCAGGCGTTTCTAATGGCAGATCAGCTTCGACCCGGAAACGCGCTGAAATCAAAACGCATTGAAGCCGGAATGTATCGGAATCAGACCGCGCCGGGACGCACGGCGCGGCCCGCCTGTTCCAGCAAGAGTCCGGCCAGGTGCCGCATGGACAGCTCCTCGCGGCAGGCCACGGCCCGCTCCACCAGCTGGGCGTTATGCTCCACAAGAAAACGTAATTCCGAAGCGCCCCAGCCGTCCAAAACCAGTCCCGCGCCCCAGCGCTCCACGTCCGAAGCCATGTCCGGCACTGTGGTCGTCAATACGGGCGTACCGCAGGCCAAGGCTTCGGGAATGGAGAGCAGCACCTGATCCCGCTGCGTGGAGGTGAGCAGGCCCATGGTCCGGCCCAGGGACTCCACCACGGTCTCAAACGGTTGTTGACCGTGAAAGATCACCTGTCCGGCCACGCCCAACTCCCGGCACTGGGCCCGCAATTCCGGTTCCAGTTCCCCCATTCCGAAAATATCCAGCACAAAATCACGGTACGCGGCGTCGCGCACCAGCTCCGCAAAGGCGGCAATGGTGCGGTCCACGCGCTTGTGCGGCACGAACCGGGCCACCACCGCGAAACGGCGCTCCTTGCGCCGCTGCACCGGAAACCGGTCCAGGTCCACTCCGTGGGTCACGTATCCGGGGGAAACGTCCGGCAGGTAGCGACGGATAAAACGATCCGCCCGGGGGGAACGGGGCACCACGCGTACATGGCGCATGAACAGCCGGGCCACCACGTTGTACCAAAACCGGGCGGGCAAAGTGAACAACCGGCGCTGGTGGCAGATCATCTCGTGCCAGCAGACCGTGCGACGCGGACAGATCAGAGCGGCCATGAGGCTGGAAACCTGAAAGACTTCGCTGGAAACAATGAGATCGAACTCGGCGCCGCGCCGCCGCAGGAACCCCACCAAGCCCGGATGCACCGGCAAATAGCCGGGATGCAGCAGCCGCGGCCAGAGCGAGCGGAAAAAAACGGTTTCCACCGGGGCATGACCGAAATCCGGCTCCGACTCCAGAGGCCGATACTCCTCAGCCGCGACCAGGGTCACGCAATGCCCCAGCGCGGCAAAGGCCCGGGCAAAGCGGTATACGTAGCAGTCCTGAAGCCGCCGGGGAGGAATAACCTTGTTGCCCTCCGGGGTCCGCAGGATGGAATTGATGATCAAAATACGCATGGACTCTCCGCGTGTTGCCAAAGCGGCTCCGGCCGCCTCCAGGAAAAACAGCGGCCCGCGGAGGTGCGGACCAGGGCAGGCTCCGGCGGACCGGGGTCAACGGGCCGTGTGGCCATCCAGGAAATCAAGCACTCGCCGGGCCCGCTCCCGCCAGGTGTTTTGCCGCGCCGTCTCCAGCCCGCCGCGCACCAGCCGCGCCCGCAGGGCCCGGTCCTGTTCCAGCTCCCGCACCCGCGCCACGATCCCGGCCGGGTCCGACGGGTCCACCAGGACGCCGTTTTGCCCGTCGCGCACCACTTCGCGCATGACCGGCATATCCGTGGCCAGGGGCACCTTGCCCGCGGCCATGTATTCGAACAGCTTAAGCGGCGAGGTAACCCGGTTGAGCCAGCCGCTGTGCGGGTCATTGAGGGCCAGTCCGTAATCGGCCTGCTCCAGCAGGGCCCGCGCCTCCACCGGGGAAACCCGGCCCAACACCCGGGCGTTGCCCGCCGTCAACCGGCGGCGGACTTCCTCCAGGCGTTCCCCGGGACAGCCCACGAACAAAAATCGAAATTCCGGTGCGGCATTGGCCAGGGCGATCATAAATTCCACGCCTTTCTGACGCTCGAAGATTCCGGCATAAAAGAGCAGCGGCCCGTCCTGCCCGGATCGTTTTTCCAGGGCCGGTTCCGAAGTTCCGGCGGTCAGGCCTTCGGCCACGCCGGACCAGGCCACCAAGCTGGAACGCTCTGCAAACATCCAAGGGGGCATGCAGTCCTGCATGGCGCGGGTGATGGTCACCAGAGCGATGCGCCGCGCGCGGTCCAGACGCAGACAAAGTTGCAGCAGCAGCCGGTACCCGACCTGCTGCACCGGCCGTTCCCAGAACCATTGATGCAGCTCCACCACCACAGGCCGCCCCAGAAGTCCGAGTACCGCGGCCGGAAGGTAGCGGGTATAGGCCGCGTCCCCAGGGCGCATGGCCCGGCGCACGTACCAGCAGGCCGCCACATTGGCGAGCATCTGCCGTCGGAACAGGCCGGGCAGCCGGGGCAGCCAATGGATTTGAAACAGCCCCTGGATGCCGTAAACGGTCCGAAGCTGCTCCAGGGAGACATCCTGCCGGGGCATGACCAGCACCACCCGCCTGCCGCCTTGTGCCAACGCGTCCAGAAAATGCAGTATGGCCGTATAATGGGGCAGCCCCAAAAGCAGATCTTCGTGATTGTTCACGATGTAAAAGACCGTCCGCCGTGGCTCCGGGCGTTTTTCCGCTGCTGTGTCCATTCCGGCTATACATGCGGCATGGCGGGAAACTCTGTCAACCGTTACCGCCATTCGCCGTTGCGGCCGCGCCGTGGCAAAGCCCATTCCTCACGGCCCGGGCAACACGCGGACAAGCTGTTGCCCAATCCGCACAAGGCCATTGACGCGCCCCGCAAAATAGGATTGCATGCCTGACCATGCGCACCATTTTGCAAATCAACAAGTTCCACTATCCCAAGGGCGGAGCGGAACGAGTGCTCTTCCAGGAGCGCCGCTGGCTGCGGGAGAACGGCCACACCGTGTTGAACATGGCCATGCGCTCCCCCCAGGACGAACCCTGCGAGCAGGCCGGGTACTTTGTACGCCATAAGGACTACCACGCCCGGCAGGGGCTCCGGCAACGGCTGCGGCTGGCTGCATCCTTTGTGCACAGCCGGGAGGCCGTGCGCCGGGTCACGGACATGGTGCGCCGATACCGCCCGGACCTGGCCCATCTGCACAATATCTATCATCAGCTCACCCCGTCCATCATCCCGGCCCTCAAGCGCGAGGGCATCCCCGTGGTCCTGACCCTGCATGACTTCAAGCTGGTCTGCCCGGCCTATGTGCTGCGCACACGCCGCGGCCGGACCTGCACGGCCTGCGTGGACGGCGGTTTTTACCACGCCCTGACCAGCAACTGTCAGGAAAGCTGGTTTCGCGGCGCCCTCCTGGCCCTGGAAGCGGGCTTCCACCGGCTCCGGGGCTCCTATGAACAGGTGGACCGGTTCATCGCGCCCAGCCGCTTCATGGCGGACATAGCGGCCCGGCGGGTGAACCCGGAAAAAATCACCCTGCTGCCCAATGCCATTGAAACCCGGGAACTGTTGCCAGCGGCTGAGAATGAAGCGGCAGACCAGGGGTATGCCTTGTATCTTGGGCGGCTCTCCCATGAAAAGGGCGTCCCCACCCTGCTTCAGGCCCATCAAGGGCTGGACCTGCCTCTGAAGATCGTGGGCACGGGGCCCGAGGAGGCGAGCCTGCGCGCCCGCTACCCCGACGCCGAATATCTGGGATTCTGTTCCGGGGAACGGCTCTACTCCTTGATCCGGCACAGCGCCTTTGTGGTGGTGCCTTCGGAATGGCACGAAAACTGTCCCATGGTCGTTCTGGAGGCCATGGCCCTGGGACGGCCGGTACTGGCCAGCAACATGGGAGGCATGCCCGAATTGGTGCAGCACGGGGTCACGGGGCTGCTTTTTGAAAGCGGCAACGTGGAGCAACTGCGCCGCCAGATGCAGGCCCTGGACCACGATCCCGGATTGCGGGCCGCCATGGGCCGCGCGGCCCGGGCCCGGGCCGAGTCCGCCCATTCCCTGGACCGGCATGGCCGGGAACTGCTCCGAATCTACGACGAGGTCACGCCGGGAGGCAGGGCATGAGGATTTCCTTTCTGGGGCTGCGCTCCATTGGCGAGGGTTCGGGCGGGGTGGAGCGGCACGTGCATGAACTGGCTACCCGCATGGCCCGCCAAGGGCACCAAGTCAACGTATTCTGCCGAGGCCGGTATCAGACCGAAACCGTTCATTGCCCGGGCCTGCGGGTGATTCCCAAACCCAC
Source organism: Desulfovibrio sp. (assembly GCA_028708865.1). Taxonomy (GTDB): domain Bacteria; phylum Desulfobacterota; class Desulfovibrionia; order Desulfovibrionales; family Desulfovibrionaceae; genus Paucidesulfovibrio. Next base: position 4,199 of record JAQVYA010000179.1, read on the forward strand.
GCTCTATACCAAGCACCTGGAGGCCATCAGCCATACGGGCGCGGCCCTGCCCGAGGCGATTCGCCGCGCCGACGTGGTCCACTTCCAGGCCCTGGGACCGTCCCTGCTCTCCTGGGTTCCGCGCCTGGCGCGCACCCGCTCGGTGGTGACCATCCACGGCCTGGACTACCAGCGGGCCAAATGGAACGCCCTGGCCCGCAACGTGCTACGCATGGGGGCCTGGACCGCCCTGCACTGTCCTCACGCCACCATTGCCGTGTCCCGCCCGTTATGCCGCACCTTTGAGGAAATGTTCGGCAAAGCGCCGACCTACATTTCCAACGGCATTTCCCGGCCCGAGCGACGCCCCCTGGAGCGGCTGCGGCGCTTCGGCCTCGAAGATTCCGGCTACCTGCTCTTCCTGGGCCGCCTAGTGCCGGAAAAGGGCTGCCACTTGCTGATTCAGGCCTTCCGGGACCTGGACACGGACCGCAAGCTGCTCATCTGCGGGGACGCCTCCCACACCGGGGAATATGTCGCCCGCCTGCGCGAACTGGCCAGGGATGATCCGCGCATCGTGTTCACCGGCCCGGTATACGGCGCGGAAAAAGACGAAGCCTTCAGCAACGCCGGGCTCTTCGTGCTGCCCTCGGACCTGGAGGGTATGCCCATCGTGCTGCTGGAGGCCATGAGCTACGGCTGCCCGGTGCTGGCCAGCGACATCGACGCCGTGCTGGACACCTTTGATCCCGATCCGCACCAGGCCAGGGAACAACTTCGGGGGCACTTTGGATTCCACTTCCGGGCCGG
>JAQVYA010000043.1 GCA_028708865.1 Desulfovibrio sp.
GGTGGAATCCCGCGTGGACACGGGAGCTGTGGGTGGCGAGTTCGGCCTGGGCGGCGTGGTCTGGTTCGTACCGGGCATGGACCGGGACCGGGCCGGGCGGCTCATGCGCGACGTGGTGCTCGACGCGGAACGCCGGGGCCTGGAGCTGGCCGCCGGAGCAGGCGTCTATCCGTATATGTCCTTTACCCGGGCGGACATGCTGGAAAACGCGCGCAAAGCCCTGGATCATGCCATGCTGCTGCCGCATCCGCGCGCCGCGGTATTTGATTCGGTGTCCCTGAACATTTCCGCAGACCGGTTTTACATGCAGGGCGATTTGTTCGGGGCCGTGGAGGAGTTCAAGCTCTCCCTGCTGGCGGATGAATCCAACGTATTGGCCCGCAACTCCCTGGGAATCTGCTATGCCCAACTGGGACGTCCCGAGCAGGCCCGCGCCCAGTTTGCCGAGGCGCTCCAGCAGGCCCCGGACGACCTGATGGCCTTGTACAATCTGGGCTGGATCAGCCAGCGTATGGAGGACGGGGACCGGGCCGCCGAATATTTTGCCCGGTGCCTGGAATTGGACCCGGCCCATGTGTACAGCATGTTGCGCCTGGGGGCCCTGGCCGAGCAGGCTGGAGACACGGACACGGCGGAAAAGTGGTACCGCCGCGCCGCGGCCCTGCCCGGCGGAGAGCCGCTGACCATGCGTCACTTGGCCCGGTTGGCCGTGGAACGGGGAGACAAGGAGCGCGCCCGCGAATGCCTGCATCTGGCCTTGAACGCCAATCACAACGATCATTTTGCCATGTTTCTTTTGGCCCGGCTGTATCTGGATTCGGGCGAAGATCCCCAGATCGCGGAGGTGCTGGCCCGGCAATGCTCGGCCCTGGCCCCGGAAAAGGATGATTATTGGGACTTGCTCATTCGTACCTTGGAGGTGCAGGGCAAGGAGGCGGAGGCGCGTTCTGCCGAGACGCGGAAACTGTCGGGTTAGAACAATTCGGACAGGCCCGGCGTTGCGTGTGGCGTTCGGGATGCCTTTTTCAAAAGGGGAGCGCAGATCAGACTCTGTGCTCCCCTTTTGGGGTTTGGTCATGAGCCGCTGACGGCCAGGACCTGGTTCAGGCCCCCGCGGCCTGGAATGCGGCGTTCACAATGGACCGGGCCTCGTCCTGGATCCGGGCGAGGTGGTCGGCTCCCAAAAAACTTTCCGCATAAATTTTATAGATGTCTTCCGTACCTGAGGGGCGGGCCGCAAACCAGCCGTTTTGGGTGGTGACCTTGAGCCCGCCGATGGGGGCGTTGTTGCCGGGGGCGCGGGTCAGGCGGGCGGTGATGGGCTCTCCGGCCAGTTGGTTGGCGGTGACCATGTCCGGGGTGAGCTGCTTGAACGCGGCCTTTTGGGCCGGACTGGCCGGAGCGTCGATGCGCGCGTAGACGGGCTCGCCAAAGCGCTGAGTCAGTCCGGCGTAGCGTTCGGACGGGTTTTGGCCCTGGGCTGTAATTTCGCAAGCCAGCAAATCCATGATGATGCCGTCCTTGTCCGTGCTCCAGGCCGTGCCATCCAGCCGCAGGAAGCTTGCCCCGGCAGATTCTTCGCCGCCGAATCCCAACGAGCCGTCCAGCAGACCGTCCACGAACCATTTGAATCCCACAGGCACCTCATGGAGCGAGCGGCCCAGATGAGCGGCCACGCGGTCCAGCATGGAGGAGGAAACCAGGGTCTTGCCCAGGCGGGCCGAGGCGTTCCAGCCGGTGCGCGTACGGAACAGATGTTCGCAGGCCACGGCAAGGTAGTGGTTCGGGTTCATGAGCCCTTGAGGGGTGACGATGCCGTGGCGGTCAAAGTCGGGATCGTTGCCAAAGGCCACGTCAAAGCGGTCCTTGAGCCGGATCAGTCCAGCCATGGCATGGGGCGAGGAGCAGTCCATACGGATTTTCAGGTCGTGGTCCAGGGGCATGAAGGCAAAGGCCGGATCCACGTTAGGATTGACTACGTCGATGTCCAGGCCGTGGATTTCCGCGATGGGCTCGAAGTAGGCCAGACCGGATCCGCCCAGGGGATCGGCGCCGATTTTGAGCCCGGCCGAACGGATGGCCTGCATGTCCACCACCTGGTCCAGATCCAGCACGTAGGGGCGGACAAAATCCCGGGGCCGTATCAGCCCGGATTTGCGGGCCCGTTCGTAGGGCATGCGGCGTACCCCGTGCAGGCCGCCCCGCAGAATCTGGTTGGCCCGCTCCTGGATGGGGCCGGTGATGTCGGGTCCGGCCGGTCCGCCCGAGGGGGGATTGTATTTGAAGCCGCCGTCCGAGGGCGGATTGTGCGAAGGGGTGACCACTACGCCGTCGGCCAGTCCGCCTTTGCCGCCCTTGTTCCAGGTCAGGATGGCGTGGGAGATGACCGGGGTGGGAGTGTAGCCGTTGTCCTGCTGGATAAAGACGCTTACGCCGTTGGCCGCGAGGGCTTCCATGGCGGTGCGTTGGGCCGGTTCTGAAAGGGCGTGGGTATCCATGCCGAGAAATAGCGGACCGGTGATTCCGGCTTGGGCCCGGTGTTCGCAAAGGGCCTGGGTAACGGCCAGGATGTGGGCTTCGTTGAAGCTGCCTTCGGTGGCTCGGCCGCGATGCCCGGAAGTGCCGAAGGACACGGCCTGACCCGGGGCGTCCGGATCCGGTGAAATATCATAGTAGGCCTTGACCAGGGCCGACGGGTCCACGAGCAGGGAGGCGGGCGCGGGCTGGCCGGGGCGGGGAGTGGATGCGGTCATGTATATTCCTTTGGTGCGGTTGGCGTGAGGGGGCCGGTACGCTCCATGGCGCGGGGATCACGGCGTATCATACGGGGACAGCCCGTGCTCCCGCAAGCGGTTTTCCAGTTCGGCCACGCGGTTGTTGGTGTCCCGCAGACGTGCGGCCAGAATCTCGGCAAAAATGCGATAAAACAGGGCCTGGGCAATGAGCTTGTCGGCTCCGGAAAGCCGGTCCAGGAACGCGCCGTCCAAGGCCACACAGAGGGTGGGGGCCAGGGCTTTGATGGTGGCGGAGCGGGGGCTGCCGTCGATGATGCCCATTTCCCCGAACACATCGCCCAGCCGCCGGATGCGGCCTACCTGTTCCCCGTCGCGCAGGATGCTCAGGTCGCCGCCGATGAGAAAATAAATATATTGGTCATAATCGCCTTCCTTGATCAGCACTTCACCTGCATCGTATTTGCGGAGCCGGGAAAGACGCACGATTTCGCGCATCTGGTTTCTGCCCAGGCTGTCGAAAACAGGCATTTGCCGAAGCCGGTCAAGGACCTCCTGATCGGAGTGGTCCAGTTCTTTTTCGATCATGAATCCCCCTGGTACGGAGTGTGGTTCCTATTCCAGTATGGCCCAAAGCTGTGTCTGCGGCAAGAGCGGCCCTTTCCTTAAGGAGGGGGGCGGTGGATTGTCGCCTATGGTTTCCGCGCCGTTGTCTGTTGGGTGCCGTGAGGTTTGTTTAGCGTGCTTCTTATGTCGTGAAGCGCGGCCAGCCGTTGACCCAGAGGCGGGTGCGAATAGGTCAGGGCCACCAGCAGGGGGTGCGGTGTGAGGTTGGCCAAATGTTGCCGCGCCAGCTTGCGCAGGCCCTGGATCAGAGCGTGAGGATTGCCTGTAAGCCTTGCCGCGAACCGGTCCGCCTCGAATTCATGCTTGCGGGAAATGGAGGTATCCAGGAGGCCGAAGAGTAAGGAGATTGGACTGAACAACCAGAAAAAAAGCAGCAGTCCGGCATGGGGGCTGGGCTCCAGGCCCAGGGACGCGAACAGTCCGGACTGGCCCAAGAGCAAGGAGAACAGCCAGAACAGCACGCCGAGCTTGCCCAGGGTGATGACAAAGGTCCGGCGGCTGTGCTGGAGCTTCCAGTGTCCCAGCTCATGGCCTAGAATCGCCAGAACTTCCTCATCATCCATCTGGTCGAGCAGTGTGTCGAACAGGGCGATGCGCCGATTGTTGCCGATGCCCGTGAAAAAGGCGTTGCCTTTGGAACTGCGGCGCGAACCGTCCACCTTGTATAACTCGGTAAGGGGGAAGCCCAGCTTGTGGGCCATGGTCTCGATGTCCCGGCGCAGGGGGCTTTGTTCCAGCGGCGTGAAGGAAAAGAACAGGGGCAGGAGCAGCGGCGCGAGATAGCGGATCAAAAACAACACCACGGCCACCAGAATCCAGCAGCCGATCCAGGCTTCCGGTCCGTAGGCATGGAGCAGCCAGAGCACTCCGGCCAGAAGCGGTCCGCCAAAAAGGACACTGAGCAGCAGGCCTTTGCCTTGGTCCAGGATGAAGGTGCGCGCCGTGGTGCGGTTGAAGCCGAACCGTTCTTCCAGGGAAAAGGTGTTCAGCGCGGCAAAGGGCAGGTTCAGCAGGCTTGCGAACAGGCCCAGCCCGCCCAGGAAGAACAGGCCCGCGAGGATGTCCTGGCCCGGGGGACTCTGAAGCAGATTTTGGGCCGCGCTTCGTGCCAGATCATCCGCCAGGGGCAGCCCTCCGACGAGCAGAAAAATCACAGTGACCAGGGTCAGGGTGGTTTCCGCGCACACGTTCAACCGGGTTCGGGCACTGGTATAATCCTGGGAACGGGCGTACTCTTGGGGATCATAAATATCCTCCAGCCCCGGCGGCGGGGTGGGGGAGAGGCGCCGGGCGTTGAGTAGGTCGGCCAGAGTGCTGACGGCCCAGGCCGCCAGAATGCAGACAAGCAAAAGGATCAAGGGGGCGTTCATGGCGTTCCGTACAAGGTTGGAGGGTACAGCGCAGGTCCGGCTGATGTTTCATGGAACCCTGGCCAGCCTGCTTCGTAAGGCGAATACCGATGGTTGTGTGATGTATCCCGTGGGGCGCAGAGCGTCAATTAAGGACATGGCCGAAAGCCTGGGCGTCCCGCATACGGAAATTCACGATCTGCGCTGCAATGGCCGGGATGCGGACTTGTCTCATTTGCCCGGGCCGGGCGAGGTGTTGGAATTGTTCCCGGCGTCCGGTCCTGTGGATGTGACCCGGACAACGCGGCTGCGCCCGGGATTTTCTCGGGGGCTGCGGTTCGTCGTGGATGAAAATGTGGCCGGCCTGGCTCCGTTGCTGCGCGGGCTGGGATTGGACGCGGCCTATAACCGTGCCTGGAGCGACGCGTTTTTGGCCCGGTTGGCCCGGGAGCAGGAGCGGGTGGTACTCAGCCGGGACCGCGCCTTGCTCAAGCGTTCGTGTATTGCCCATGGACGGTTGATACGCTCGGAACATCCTGACGAGCAGTTGCGCGAAGTCTTGAATTTTTATTCTTTACCTGACGGCGCCGTGCCGTTTTCCCGTTGCCTGCGCTGCAACCAGCCGCTCCACAGCGTGGACAAAAAGCGGGTGGAACCTCTTCTTCTGCCCCGTACCAGGTTGTATTACCAGCACTTCAAGCAGTGTCCCCAATGCGGGAGAATCTATTGGCCTGGCTCGCACCAGCAGTCCATGCGGGCCCGTTATGCGGCCCTGGGCATTGGCTGCCCGGGGGAAAGTGCTTGAGCGCCTTGATTAACCGCACGCCGTATATTATCTGATTCAAATACGTTCGGAGGAGGGTGCAGAACGCATGTCCGTGACTGCCAAGGAAGTTCGGGAACATATCGCCCGTGCCCGGGCCGCCAGCCAGAAGGGAGACCTGTTGCGCTGCCTGAAGTGTCTGCGTAATGCCGTGGAAGGGCTGGTGGACAACAAGGTCTTTGGCCGGGAAAAGTTTGAAATCGAGTCGCTTTTCGTGGAGGCGCTGCGGGATCTCAACCGCATGCGCACCATGCAGCGCGTACTGCCCAACGGGGTGCACTATGCCCGGGGCAAGGAACGCCAGCTGCATACCAAGCTTTCCCATCTCTATGAAAAGCTCAAGCAGGCCATTGACCGTGCCCGGCTTGAGAAGCTGCGGCAGCGCATGCTCAATCTGGACGAGACCTTGCTCCAGGCCCAGGCGCACCTAAAAAACAAGGAATACCTGGAGGCACGCAAGCTGTTTCGCCGGGCTGCGGACCGCTTTCAGGGCCAGTCCGGGCTGCTTTCCGACATCGGCACCCGCATGCTCATGGGCGGCCTGGTGCAGGAGGCCGTGGAATATCTGCGCAAGGGGCTGGAAGAGAACTCCCGGGATGAACGGGCGCATAATTCTCTGATCATGTGCTACGAAGTGCTCGGCATGATGGACAAGGTGGAGGAATCCATCAAGAACGCCATCCGCATGCTGGGCGGCCGCGAGGATTTGTACCTTCGCCTGGGCAAGGTGGCGCTTCGGCGGCGCAATTGGTCCACGGCCCTGAACGTGGCGGAAGCGATTTTACGGAAGAATCCGCTCAACGTTGAAGCCCGCAAGATTCGCACGCAGGCCCGGCCCAAGGTGTATGGGGCGGCTGGCCCCGCCGCCGCGAACGGACCCCGGCCTAAAGCCGGGGAACAGGGCTCCCGGGCAAAAAAAACCTACGATCTGGACAGTTGAGCCCGGCCCGGGTTTATGAATCGGGTTTGCCCCTTGCGGCTTCAGATTCGGCCTGCCTTTCTGGCCTCCCTTTTCTTTTCCCATGTCTGCAATTTAAAAGAATGTGAAAATCTCCGAATTTGTCTTTGAGTTCGTCGTGAACCAAAGTTTGTTTTCTTCCTTGTTTCTCGCGGTGAAGAGGTGTACAAGCTGAACGCCGTACAGATGAACCGGGAAATGTTCCTCTGCCTTTACCCCGGGCCTGAATGCGGATTCAAAGGCTTGTACCGGCCATGATCTATTGTCACAAAGCTGTTTCAAAGGCTATGAAGGGCGATCGGTTTGTCCAGCGTGGGACTGCCCACTTTCCTGGGAACGGCTGAAGTTCGTTCAGACCCGGAAATACAGGATTCACCGCACGCCACAGTGCCGTGCCCTCAGCGGGCTACCCGGAGTAGGGGAGTCCGCCCGCCATACGCAACCGTGTACCCTTTGCTCACAGGAGGAAGTAATGAACAAGGTCGTATCCATTGTCCTGGCTGCCTGTCTGGTGCTTTCCGCCGGACTCGCCACCGCCAACACCTGGTCTGAAATTCAGGAGCGCGGCGTCATCACCGTAGGCAACGCCCCGGATTATCCCCCGTTCGAGTCCATTGACGACAACGGCGAACGCATCGGCTTTGACGTCGATCTGATTCGCGCCGTGGCTCAGCGCCTGGGCCTGGAAGTGAAATTCGTGACCCTGGGATTCGAAGTCATTGTTACGGCCGTGCAGAGCGGCCAGGTGGATTTGGGTGTTTCCGGCCTGAGCATCACCGAAGAGCGCAAGCAATACGTGAATTTTACGGACCCCTATGTCATCGCCGGTCAGGTCGTGCTTACCCGCGAGGACACGGGCATCAAGACCCTTGAGGACCTCAAGGGCAAGCGTGTTTCCGCCCCTGTGGGCACCACCAGCTATGCTGCGGCCGAAAAGCTGGAAGGCATTGATCTCACCGCGCCCGAAGACTACAACATGTCCTTTGCGCTGCTCAAGGGCGGCGGAGCCGACGCGGCTGTGTTCGATATCCCCGTGGCCCAGGAATACCTCAAGCAGGGCGGCCTGCTGATCGTGGGCGATCCGCTTTCCTACGAGGAACTGGCCATGGTCGCCAACAAGGATAATCCCGAGATCATTACGGCCCTGAACAAGGCCATGGCTGAGTTGAAGGAGTCCGGTGAACTGGACGCCCTGATGAAGAAATGGGGCCTGAAGTAACCCCTGTGTTTTGAATCGGGCCGGGAGCGCGTCTCCCGGCCCGTCACCCCCTGCACGTTGGAGGCAAGGTGGATTTCGCTCTTGTTTGGAAACATCACGCCCTGTTGCTCAAGGGCATGCTTACGACCCTGGAATGTACCACCGGGGCCATCACCATCGGCCTGGTGCTGGGCGTCATCGCGGGTGTCGGCGTCATTTCAGAAAAACGCCTGATTCGCTGGATTGCGGACGCCTACGTTCAGGTCATTCGCGGCACCCCGCTGCTGCTGCAAATATTTTTCTTCTACCTTGGCGGCCCGCAGATTTACCGGGCCCTCACCGGGGACACCATCTCCCCTGATCCGCTCATTACGGGCATTCTGGCCCTGGGCGTGAACAGCGGCGGTTATACCGCCGAAATCATCCGCGCCGGCATCCAGTCCATTGGCCAGGGCCAGACCGAAGCGGCTTTGTCCTCGGGGCTGACCAAGCGGCAGACCATGATCTACATCGTTCTGCCCCAGGCCATGCGACGCATGATCCCGCCCCTGTTCAACGAATTGATCGTTTTGCTCAAGGACTCCTCGCTCATCTCTACCATCGGCGTGGCCGACCTGATGTTCTCGGCGAAACTGCTGGGGTCCAAATATTACAACTACGTTCCCTTCCTGATGGGCGCGGCCGTGGTCTACCTGACCCTGACTATCAGCTTCTCCCGAGTCATGAAATACCTGGAACGGCGCTGGCCTGTGCGGCTCTGATCCATCCGGAACGCCATGAACACGCCCCCGCGGACAGTTGTCCACGGGGCGTTTTTGTATTTGCACGGAGCGCGCCGCGGCAACGGCTAGAATCGAATCAGGTTCAGGCCGATCTTTTCATCAAAATATCGGTCCACTTCCCCGTCCAGGACATCCACCACGATTTCCGCAGTGGCGCTGACGTGCGCCTCATTGAGATGCCCACCAAAGGCGCGGTGCTCCTCGTCCGCCAGGGTGGCGTGCAAGTGCAGGTACAGCTCGCCGTTCATGGTGGTCACGTTGCCTGTGAGCGCTGTGATTTCAAATTCCCGGCGCAGTTCGCTTTTGACGTACTCTTTGGTGTTGGTGCGGAAAAGACCAATCACGGCCTGGTCCACAGCACCGATGCCGCTGATGCTGCCCAGCCGTACATCGTGCTCGCGGCAGGCCGCCATGACCGAACCCACCACCTCGTCGCCCGGATTCAGGCGGATCAGAATGCGGTTTCCGAAACGTTTGCTTTCCATGATGCTGACTCCTTGGTTTTCTTTCGACCCTGCAAGTATGGAATGCGCCGGGACCGGCGTCAACCGTCTGGTGTGGTTGTTTTACGGTGCGGAGTGAACGGGTTTTCGACTTTGCGGGCCGGGGCGCGGAACGTTTGCGCTGCTTTCGGACTCGGGTGTTTTGGGTTTTGGATTCGGACGTTTTTTTGCAATGAAAAAGGCCCTCTGCCAGAGCAGAGGGCCTTGCTTTCATCCTTGGGGAATGCCGGGTCGGCTTAGTACATGCCGCCCATGCCGCCCATTCCACCCATGCCGCCGGGCATGGCCGGGGCAGCGGAATCCTTGGGCTCGGGCTTGTCGGCGATGGCGCACTCGGTGGTCAGCAGCAGGCCGGCCACGGAAGCGGCGTTCTGCAGAGCGATGCGGGTGACCTTTTTCGGGTCGATGACACCGGCCTTGAGCAGGTCCTCGTATTCGCCGGTAGCGGCGTTGAAGCCGAAGCCGTCCTTGCCGCCCTTGACCTTTTCCACGACCACGGAGCCCTCGAATCCGGCGTTGCCGGAGATCTGGCGCAGGGGCTCTTCCACGGCGCGGGAGATGATGGCCACACCAGCGGCCTCGTCATCGTCGGAGAGCTTCAGGCCGTCCAGGATGTGGGAAGCGCGGGCCAGGGGCACTCCGCCGCCAGGCACGATGCCTTCTTCCACCGCAGCGCGGGTGGCGTTCAGGGCGTCTTCCACGCGGGCCTTCTTCTCCTTCATCTCGGTCTCGGTGGCCGCGCCAACGTTGATGACGGCAACGCCGCCCACCAGCTTGGCCAGGCGCTCCTGGAGCTTCTCACGATCATAGTCGGAGCTGCTTTCCTTGATCTCGTTCTGGAGCTGCTGCACGCGGGCCTTGATGTCGTCGGTCTTGCCGGCGCCGCCCACGATGGTGGTGTTTTCCTTGTCGAGCACGACGCGCTTGGCGGTGCCGAGGTCGGCCACAGTGACGTTCTCCAGCTTGATGCCCAGGTCCTCGGTGACCACCTGGCCGCCGGTGAGGATGGCGATATCCTGGAGCATGGCCTTACGGCGCTCGCCAAAGCCCGGGGCCTTGACCGCGGCGACGTTCAGGGTGCCGCGCAGCTTGTTCACCACCAGGGTGGCCAGGGCTTCGCCCTCGATGTCTTCGGCGACGATCAGCAGGGGTTTGCTCATCTTGGCGGTCTGCTCCAGCACGGGCAGCAGATCCTTCATGTTGGAGATTTTTTTCTCGTGCAGGAGGATGAACGGATCCTCGAATTCGCAGGTCATCTTCTCCGGGTTGGTCACGAAGTAGGGGGAGAGGTAACCGCGGTCGAACTGCATGCCTTCCACCACGTCCAGGGTGGTCTCCAGGCCCTTGGCCTCTTCCACGGTGATGACGCCTTCCTTGCCGACCTTGTTCATGGCCTCGGCAATGATGTTGCCGATGGTGGCGTCGTTGTTGGCGGAGATGGTGCCGACCTGGGCGATTTCCTTCTGGTCGCGGGTGGGCTTGGCCACGGCGTCCAGTTCCTTGGTGATGGCTTCCACGGCCTTGTCAATGCCGCGCTTGATGGCCATGGGGTTGCGGCCGGCGGCCACGAGCTTCACGCCTTCGGTGAACACGGCCTGGGCCAGAATGGTGGCGGTGGTGGTGCCGTCACCGGCGATGTCGGAAGTCTTGGAAGCCACTTCCTTGACCATCTGGGCACCCATGTTCTCAAACTTGTCTTCCAGCTCCACTTCCTTGGCGACGGTGACGCCGTCCTTGGTGATGATGGGGGAACCGAAGGACTTTTCAATGACCACGTTGCGGCCCTTGGGGCCGAGGGTCACTTTGACGGCATTGGCGAGCTTGTCCACACCCGCCTTCAGGCGTTCGCGGGCTTTGGCGTCGAAAAGAATTTCTTTGGCCATAATGATGGTCTCCTTACGTGCTTTGTGGTGTTGATGTCGCTACAGGGGGCTACTCGACGACGGCCAGGATGTCATCCTCGCGCATCACCAGATGGTCTTCGCTGTCCAACTTGATTTCCGTACCGGCATACTTGGCGAAGAGAACCACGTCCCCGGCCTTGACGGTCATGGGCACGACCTTTCCGTCGTCCCCGGCCTTGCCGGGACCGACAGCGACAACCTCGCCGCGCATGGGCTTTTCCTTGGCAGAATCAGGAATGATGATGCCGCCTGCGGTTTTTTCTTCCATTTCGAGGCGCTTCACCAGCACTCGGTCGCTCAAGGGCTTCAGCTTCATGCTATTACTCCTCCAAACTAGATTGTGATTTGTATGATTGTGCGCGCTGTCACGCCGAAACGGCGTCGGGCCGTGTCCGACCCGGCGCTGACTGACAAATAAACACGAAGACTACCCTGTCAAGCGAGGGATGTGTTTTTTTTTGCATCGACTGCATCTGACGGGCGAAAAAGGGAAAGCGGTTCCGCCTCTGAGAGGGGAGCCGCTTTCCCGGGAAAGGCTTGGCGGGCCTGCGGGACTTCAGTCCTGGTGCGGTTCGTGATCTTGTCCGGTTTCGTTGTATTCCCCGAACTTGAGGTCCTGTCCGGTGCGGCCATAGAATTCAGTCTGTTCCGCCAGTTCGTCGGCCAGGGCTGCGGCGTCCGTGGCATGCAGCTCCCCGGGCAGGAGTCGCCAGGTCCAGTTGCCCCGGGCGCGTCCCGGCACGTTGAGGCGCGCTTCCGGGCCGAGCCCGAGCACGTCCTGGGCGGGCGTGAAGGCTTGCCGGGCCGGGCTGGCCAGGGCCAGGCGGATGAGCAGCGTATGGACCCCGGCCGCGTGGGGCTGTTGCCCGGCGAAGCGCTGGAGGCGTTTGCGGGAGGCGGCGTCCAGCTCTCTTTCGAACCAGCCGCGGGCCGTGTTGTTGTCGTGGGTGCCGGTATAGACCGCACCGCGCGGTTCGTGGCGAAAGGGCACGTTGGGCGTACGCCCGGCATCGGGGCCGAACCCGAACTGGAGCACATGCATCCCCGGCAGCCGAAACTCCTGGCGCAACTGCTCTACATCCGGTGTGATGATCCCCAGGTTTTCCGCAAGGATGGGCAATTCATGAGGACGTCCGGCGCGCTCGTGCAGGGTGCGCAGTAGGGCGCGTCCCCGGGCGTGCACCCAACGTCCGTGGGCGGCTGTGCGTTCCGTTGCCGGTATTTCCCAGTATGCGGCGAATCCGCGGAAATGGTCCAGCCGGATTTGGGAATGAAGCCCGAAGTGGTGCAGCAACCGGGCGCACCACCAGGAAAAGCCTTGCTGCTCGTTGGCGGGCCAGTCAAACACAGGATTGCCCCAGCGCTGGCCGGTTTTGGCGAAATAATCGGGAGGCACGCCCGCCACCACGGTGCGGCGTCCCTGGTCGTCGAGCTTGAATAGTTCCCGGTTGCACCACACATCCGGGCTGTCATGGGTCACGTAGATGGGCACATCGCCCACCAGGTCGATTTGCAAATCCCGAAGGTGGGAGCGCAGCCGCCCCCACTGTTTGAAAAACCGGTGCTGGCAGAATTTATGAAAGAGGATCTCGCGGGCCAGGCGGGTTCCGTATTCCCGCAGAGCGGGTTCGTGGCGGTCGCGCAGAGGCGTGGGCCAGTCGAACCAGGCCGCGTCGTTGAGGTGGGCCTTGCAAGCCAGGAACAGGGCTAAATCATTGACCCAGTGGGCGTTGACCGTGAGAAAGGCGTGGAAGTCTTCGTCCTGAAGCAGGCGGGGCTCGGCGCGCTCGAACGCCCGGCGCAGGAGCGTCTCCTTGGCTTTCCGGGCTTGGGCGTACTCCACATGTCGCTTGGGCGGACAGGCGGCCTGGTCCAGTTCCGCAGTACGCAGCAGGCCTTCCTCGTGCAGCCGTTCCGGACTGATGAGCAGGGGGTCGCCGCCAAAGGCCGAATGCCCCGCATACGGGGAGTCGCCTACAAAGGAAGAGGTGGGCGCGATGGGCAGAATCTGCCATTGGCGCTGGCCTGCGCGACTGAGGAATGCTGCAAAGCGTTCCGCGGCCGGGCCAAGATCCCCCACGCCGAATCGCGAGGGCAGGGAAGTGATATGCAGCAGGATGCCGCTGGTGCGTTTCATTCAATCTCCGTACAAGTGGGCTGGCGAGAGTATGACGTGCCTGGGCCCGGCTGTCCAGGGGCGTGGGGACGCGGCATTGGCGGGCTAATGCTTCGGTGGTGCTTTGTCACCGGAATGACAAGCGATGCCCATGTCCACGGATTGCAAAGTGTTGCGGTTTTGTGGCAGGCAGATCCCTGTTTGACGGCGATTTACTGGCGGCGTGGCCTGTGCTACACATCCGCACCCACGTTTTTGTGATAAGGAGCAACCATGCCAGATAGGGAGCGGCATTCCGAGGATGCCAAGGGACTTTTCAAGCTCGAGCAGCCGTATGACGACCCGTTGCGCAAGGCGCTTTTCGCGCTCATGAAGCGCCCCCTCGCCCGGCTGCTTTGCTTCAAGAAGCTGAATCAATTATATGACGGTGTGCGCGGGGGCTTGGATGCCGGAGAGAATTTCGCGGACGTAGTCCTGGACCTGCTCAACGTGCACGTGAATATCAATACCGAAAGTCTGCGCCATATACCGGCCAAGGGTCCCGTGTTTGTGGTGGCCAACCATCCGTTCGGCATCATTGACGGACTTATTCTTATCAAGGCCATGCGGACCGTGCGGCCCGACTCCATGATCATGGCCAACAGCATGCTGGCCATGATTCCGGAACTGCGGCCCTATCTTATTGAGGTGGACCCCTTTGGCACATCCGAATCCGCCAAGCGCAACATCGGAGGACTCAAATCCGCATTGCGCTGGCTCAAGCAGGGGCACATGATCGGTACTTTCCCGGCGGGCGAGGTGGCCTCCCTGCGGCTGCGCAAGCGCATGGTGCGCGACCCGCAGTGGAGCCCCACGGTGGCGGGCATTGTCCGCAAGACCGGGGCTCAGGTGGTTCCCATGTTTTTCAAGGGGCGGCACGGCCCCTTGTTCCAGGCTCTGGGACTGGTGCACCCGCGACTGCGCACGGTGATGCTGCCCCGGGTGAACCTCAAGCAGATCAACCAAACCGTGGACGTGACCGTGGGCAAGCCTATTTCCGCGGCCAAGGCCAAAAGTTTTGCCACGGACGAGGAGGCCATCAACTATTTGCGGTTTCGTACCCATGTGTTGCGCCGCATCGACCGCAAACGGGACAAGCACGTGGAAGGCGCGGACAACGCCACGCCCATTGCCCGGCCCTGGCCTCACGAGGCGTTGTTGCGGGAGATTCACGGACTGGACGAGGAACGCATTTTGGTCCGATCCGGGGAATTCGTGGTTTTTGAAACCGGAGTGAGCCATGCCCCGGGGTTGCTGCATGAAATAGGCCGCCTGCGCGAGGAGACGTTCCGGCCCGTGGGAGAAGGTACCGGACGGGAACTGGATACGGACCGGTTCGACAAAACCTACCGGCACATCGTGCTTTGGGACGCGGAAAAGGAGCAAATCGCCGGGGCCTATCGTTTTGGCCGTACCGACGAGCTGCTGGCCCGGCAGGGCGTCAAGGGTCTTTATTCCTCGACCCTGTTCAAACTGCGTCCCGAGTTGTTCGAGCATATGGGACCGGCCATGGAAATGGGGCGGTCCTTTATCTGCTCCGAGTACCAGCGCAGCTACCAATCTCTGCTGCTGCTCTGGAAGGGCATTGCCGAGTACGTGGTGCGGAATCCGAGGTATAAGACCCTGTTCGGCTGCGTCAGTGTTTCCAGCGACTACAACCCGGTTTCCCGAGAGTTGATGGTCCGGTTCCTGGAGCGGCACCGTTCCCTGCCGGAACTGGCGCACCTGGCGCGTCCCAAGCGCCCGCCCAAGCTGAAGTACGTCAAGCGGCTGGATATTTCTCTTCCAGAAACGGCGTTTAGCGACATTGAGGACATTGGCGTGGTGGTGGGGGACATCGAGACCGACAAGTCCATTCCCGTGCTGCTCAAACAATACCTCAAGCTGGGGGGACGGATATTGTCCTTTAATATTGATCCGGATTTCGGCGACTGCATGGACGGACTGATCCTGGTGGATTTGCGCCGTACCGAACAGCGCATGCTCAACCGGTTCATGGGAACGGATAAGGCCGCCGCTTTTATGGCCTACCACCAGGGCAACCCAGACAAGGCTGCCTGACGCGTCGTTTTCGATGAAAAATCGCCACCGCCCCGAAGTCGCCAAAAAAGATGCGGTTTCGGGGCGGTGTTGTTGGGTACGGTTTGCAGCCGGGTCAGGCCTGGGGATTTCCTTGAAAGAGCGCCCGGAGTGGAGTCCATCCTTCCAAGATCTCGGCCATGCGGTCATACCCCGCTGCATCCGGATGCACGCCGTCTCCGCGTTGCATGGCGGCGCGGTAGGCTTCATCCCGGTTCAGGGTGGAGTAGAGGTCAAACCTTTCCACTCCAAGGCCCTGGGCTGTTTGCAACAGGGCGTCAGCCAGTTTGTGGAGATGCGCGTTTTTTTCTGCGTTGCCCATGGGTGGCGGCGTCAAAAAAAAGGTCGGGGCCAGTTCCCGGGCCTGGGCGAGCATGGTTTGCCCAGCCTTCAGGCTTTGTCCCAGGGGGACGCTTTGGGCCGCATCCGCGGTGCCGAAACAAAATATCAATCCACACTCGTTGTCCTTGAATCGGGCCTGGGCTTCGGCCTGCCAGCGGGCCGAGATGTTTACGCTGGTGTCGGCCCGCACTCCCAGATTATATACCCCGACGCCCCGGGCCGCCCCGTCCAGGTCGTGGGCCAGCCTGCCGGGCCAGCCTAGCCCCTGCCCGTCGCCGATGCCCAGGGTCGTGGAATCGCCGAAACAGCAAATTATCATTCGCCTGTCCTCCTGTAATATGCTGGAGGCAAGGCTACTCCGTTGACGTGGGGAATTGCAAGAGTAGGAAAAAAGTTCATTTTTTTGGACAAAAGGGCTAACCTCAGGAGACGTCGGCGCCGATAGGTGGGAAAACGGTTTTTTTATTGGTCTGCCTTGTATTCGGTGTCACAAATGTGTATTAAATGGAAGAATCGAGTCAGGGGCAAATTTTCCGGCCACCCTGCGTGTGTATCTGTGCCGGAAGAGGGAATGAATACGGAGGGAGCAGCCAGATGCTGAAAAATTTGAAGCTAGGCGTGAAATTGGGGGCAGGCTTTGGGCTGCTGATGCTCATTGCGGCGACGCTGGGCGGAATCGCCACGTACAATATGCTCATGGTGGGGAATCAGTCCACGGAACTGGCTGAAGAGTATTTGCCGGAAGTGGATATGGCCAATACCATTGAGCGGACCGCGTTGCTGACCATGTATCAGATGCGCGGCTATGGTCTGAGCCAGGATTCCAAATACTGGGACGCCGCTCAGAGCCAGTTGCAGGAAGTCAAGGCAAGCCTGGTCGAAGCCAAGGCGCACGGCGAAAAATATGCCGAACTCGCCAAGCTTCGCGAAGGCGTGGCCCAGGCCACCACGTTGATGGATCAGTACGAGGCGTTGGCCATCCGGTCCGATGAAATCATCCGGTTGATGGCGCAGAATCGAAATACCATGGACGCAACGGCCGGCGTGTATGTTCAGAATGCTGCGGCATTTTTGGAAACACAAAACAACCTCATGGCCAGTGAGTTGAACCAGGGATTGCCTCCGGCGCGCATCATCGAGCGGTTGGACAAAATCAACTGGGTCAACGATATTATTGATCTTGGAAACGATACACGGGTGCGGAACTTCAAGGCGCAGGCGCTGCGGGATACCGCCTTATTTGAAACAGCGCTCAAAAATTTTGATGAGATGGAGAAACTTTTTGATCGACTGGAGGGTGTGACCCGCCGGGCCGACAACCTCAAGCAGATCTCCGCCACGCGTGAAGCGGCCGAAGGCTATAAAGCGGCCATGGAGAATTATTTCCGTAACTGGATGGAGTTGCAGGAACTGACCACGAAGCGGGAAGCTGCCTCCGAAGGTGTGCTGGAAGTGGCCCAGGAAACTGCGGTTGCGGGCATTACCGAAACCCGTTTCCGCGCCAACGACGCAGTGGCCGCTTTGAACATGGCTTCCACCGTCATGGTGGTGGGGCTGGTTATTGCGCTTATTTTGGGTGTGGCCGTGGCCGTTGTCCTGACCCGGGCCATCACCAAGCCCGTGTTCATGGGCGTGCGCTTTGCCGAAGGCATGGCCCAGGGCGACTTTACCCAGAATCTGGACATCGAACAGCGCGACGAGGTGGGCACGCTGGCCCGGTCGCTGAACGAAATGGTGGAGCGGTTGCGCCAAGTGGTGCACGAGGTGCAGTCCGCCACTGAGAACGTGGCTTCGGGAAGCGAGGAACTGTCCGCCTCGGCCCAGACATTGTCCCAGGGAGCTACGGAACAGGCCGCCAGCATTGAGGAAGTTTCCTCCTCCATGGAGCAGATGACCGCCAACATCAAGCAAAACGCGGACAACGCCCGGCAGACCGAGGCCATAGCCCAGCAGGCGGCGCGGGACGCTGCCGAAGGCGGGCAGGCCGTGAACCAAGCCGTGGATGCCATGAAGAACATTGCCGAAAAGATTTCCATCATTGAGGAGATCGCCCGGCAGACCAACCTTCTGGCTCTGAACGCGGCCATTGAAGCGGCCCGGGCCGGTGAACATGGCAAGGGCTTTGCCGTGGTGGCCGCCGAGGTTCGCAAGCTGGCCGAGCGCAGCGGCGCTGCGGCCGGCGAGATCAGCGAGCTTTCTTCCAATACGGTGGACGTGGCCGACAATGCCGGAAAGATGCTCAACAAGCTCGTGCCGGACATTCAAAAGACCGCGGAACTGGTGCAGGAGATCACTGCGGCCAGTAACGAACAGAATGCAGGCGTTGAACAGATCAACAGGGCCATTCAGCAGCTGGATCAGGTCATTCAGTCCAATGCCTCGGCCGCTGAGGAAATGGCGTCCACATCCGAAGAACTCTCCAGCCAGTCCCAGATGTTGCAGCAGACCATGGCCTTCTTCCGTGTGGGCCAGTCCTCTGGCGGCTCGCGGAAGATGGTGGTTCGCAACCAGCAGCCCAAGCAGCTTGAAGGCGGATACGCGCCCAAGGCGGCTTCGGCCAAGGCGACCCCCAAGCCTGCCAAGCCCAAGGATTCCGGTGGCGGCAACGGGCAGAACGGCAGTGGGGTGGACCTCAATCTCGGCGGCGACAGCGAAGACGAGGACTTCGAGCGCTTCTGATCTTAAAGGACATTCGACCTTGCTTCAAAGCGCCGGTTCTTTGGAACCGGCGCTTTTTTGTGTAATTGCCGTTGCTTCCAATCGGCTTGTGAGGTAATGTTTTCTTATCTGTTTTCCGATGCTTGCGGAGTGAAATACATGAGCAAGAACGACCTGTCGCAGTGCCCGGATTGTGCCGGTTTGTTTTTTATCCGGTTGCCCGTGCTGGACCGAAACCATGAGGTCTGGGGATATGAGGTGGCTGCCGGGGGCCGCAAGGCCGACGAAAAAAAGGTTGGGGAGTGCGTCCTTGGACAAGGATTACAGCTCGGCCTGGATGGCCTTCGCGAACAGGTGCAGATTTTGATTCCCATGAGCCGGGACATGCTGCTGGAAAAGCGGTACCGGTCCCTTTCTGGGGGGCGTTTTTCCATCCAGCTTGGACCAGAGGAAGGTTCGGACGAGGATACGGACGTGTTGGCCGCGCTGCGGACGGTGCGACGGGATGGAATCGGCGTGGCTCTGGATCGTTTTGAGCCGGGCACGGGACGGGACCGCCTAGCCGCCATGGCCGACATCCTGAAAATTCCGGTGGCGGACCGGCCGCCCCGAAGCATCATTGCCACAGCCCAGGCCCTGAAAAACTTTTCGGCCCGGCTGGTGGCCGTGGGCGTGGGGGATTGGGAGACCTTTGAAGGGGTACGGGCCCTGGGGTTCTCATATTATCAGGGTGCGTATTACGGCAGGCCAAGGCTGGAGCCGGGCCGCCAGCTTTCCCCGGCCGCTCTGGGCAAGTTGCGCATTTTGGGCAAGTTGCTTTCTTCGGACCAGGACCTCCAGGATACGGCCGAACTCATTGCCTCCGACCCCATCCTCAGCTACCGGTTGCTCCGGTTCATTAATTCTGCGGCCTTTTGCCTAGTGCAGCGGGTCTCCTCGGTGGAGCAGGCCGTCAATTTGCTGGGCTTCAACGTGCTGCGGCAATGGGCCATGTTTATGGTAGTTACGGACATGGACACTTCCGGCAAGGGGGAGGAACTGGCCTATCTTTCCCTGCTGCGCGGGCGTTTTTTACAGCTGTGCTCCCGCCAGGGACGCAGCGAGCCCCTTTCCGAACACGCCATGTTTTTGCTGGGCATGTTCTCACTGCTGGACGCGCTGCTGGGTTTGCCCATGGAAGAGGCTTTGGCCGGCTTGCCGGTGGAACAGGGCATTGCCGACGGCCTGTTGCAGCGGCCTGGGCGCGGTAGCCAGTGGATCGCCCTGGTCCGGGCCGTGGAGCGGGAAGACTGGCGCGGCACGGGCATGCTTTGCGGAGCCCTGGGATTGCCGCCGCGTGTGGCCGCAGTCAGCTATCTTCGCGCTTCCGCCTGGGCCGCGAAGCGGGCCGGATGTTCACCGCCCCGCCCCGAAGCCGATTGAGACGACCGTGGTTGCATTTTTTGGGGCTTGGCGGTGTTTTTGTTCGCGGTCAGCGTTTGATCCGCGCCGTGACCTCGGTCAGTTCCAGGGCAAAGAGAGCGGTTTTGCTTTGCACTGTTTCGTCGATGGGCAGGTCCTGCCCCGCATGCTTTTGCACAATGGCCTGAAGCGCCACGGCTCGTTCTTCCGGGGTAGTCAGTTCGCGGCACGCAGCGCTGGCCCGTACGCTTTCAAAACGGTATCCCCATTGGCAGGCTTTTTCCCCGGTCTTGGGCGTCATGGTGGCAATGGCCGAGAGTCCGGCCGTTCCCTTTTGCAAGGCTGTGGCCTTGCGGCCTCCGCGTCCGGAATGGACGTACAGAGTGGAGCCCTTGCGGGCGAAGTTCACGGGCACACAAAACACGCCCTGAGCATCGATCAGTGCCAGGTGCAGCACTTCGGCCCGGTCCAGGATGCGGTTTATCTCACTTGATTCCGATGTTACGTCCTTTCGCACGATTGTCTCCAGTGATTGGTCCATGGAACGAGGATTGAAGGCCACCATAGCGGGCCGCCGTATTGGGTGGCCGCGATTCTCAATGCGTTTACTCGAACACGCAAAGCGAGTATTACATCGGCCATAACCCAAAGCAAGGCATCGGAACATCCCGCCATCATTTTTATTTTGTCTTGAGGTGGAGCCAGCCATACCGGCGTCTTGGTTGCGGGTCCTTGCGGCCGGGCCCCGTGATTGCCTGCCGCGTCCTGTTCCGGGGAACATACTGGAGGAGTTTCATGAAGACTCAATGCGTGCTGTTGTTCGTCAAATATCCCGAACCCGGATTGGTTAAGACGCGACTGGCCGCGGATGCAGGCGCCGAACCTGCGGCGCGGCTGGCCAGGGCCATGGTGGAGGATGCTCTGGACGCGCTCAAGTGGCTGGAGGATACGGACTTGATCCTTTGTTTCGCCCCCGAGCAACGCGCTGAAAGCATGAAACATTGGCTAGGAGCGGAGCGCACCTACTGGCCTCAACGGGGCAGGGACCTGGGGCAACGGATGAAGCATGCCTTTGCCTCGGCCTTTCGCAAGGGGTACGAACGGGCGGTGCTCATGGGGACGGATGTCCCCGGAGTGGACGACAATGCGGTCCGCCCGGCCCTGGATTCGCTGCAA
>JAQVYA010000180.1 GCA_028708865.1 Desulfovibrio sp.
TGGACGCCTTCCTCACTCCCCTGCATGAACGCCGTTCCGCCATTGAAAACGATCCCGACCGCCTGCATGCCATCATTGAGACCGGCAATGCCAAAGCCCGGGAAGCGGCCGGGGAAACCATCGCCAAAGTCCGCGAACTGCTGCACTTCAATTTCTAGAAAAAGAAGCATTCCAGGGGGTTTTCCATTCATGGAGGCCCCCTTTTTTTCATGTTCAGGCCGTGTTAGGCTCGGCCTTTCCCTAAAACGCCAAAACAAGGAGCCAGCATGGCCAAGGCAAAGCAAGGCGACAAAGTTAAAGTCCACTACACCGGCACCCTGGAGGACGGGGCCCAATTCGATTCTTCGGAGGGCCGCGAACCGCTGGAATTTGTGCTCGGCGAGGGCATGGTCATCGAAGGCTTTGAAAAAGCCGTGACCGGTTTGGAGCCTGGCGAATCCGTCTCCGTATCCATTCCGCCCGAGGAAGCCTACGGCCAGCGCAACGAAGAACTCATCTTCCGTGTGCAGCGCAGCCAGATGCCGCCGGACCTGACCCCTGAGCAAGGCATGATCCTGGAAGTGCAGACCGAGCACGGCCCGGCGCAACTCACCGTGGTGGAGCTTGAAGAAGAAGTCGTCACCCTGGACGGCAACCCGCCGCTGGCCGGAAAAACATTGAACTTCGAACTCAGTCTCGTGGAAATCGGCTAACGCCGGTTTCCCGAATCCAACGCCCCGCTTCGCCACTCGGCGGGCGGGGCGTTTTCACTCCTACTGTTTTCGCCCTGAGGAGAGGCAAACCATGAACGAGAACACTTGCACCGAGATTTCCGCCCGTTGTCGCGAAATGACCTCCTTTCTGGTCATGGACATTCTGGAAGCAGCCCAACGGCTGGAGCGCCAGGGGCACAACATCGTTCACATGGAAATCGGAGAACCCGACTTCGACACGCCCGAATGCGTGAAGGAGGCGGCATGCCGCGCTCTGGCCGAAAACAAGACGCACTACACCCATTCCCTGGGCATCCTGGAACTACGGGAGGCCGTGTGCGAGGATTATCTGAACCGGTACGGCGTGGAGGTGCACCCGGACCAGGTCATCATCACCCAAGGCACTTCCCCGGCCATGTTCGTGGTATTTTCCACCTTGCTGGAGCGGGGCGACAAAGTGGTGGTCTCTGATCCGTGCTACGCCTGCTATTCCAATTTCATCCAATTTCCCGGCGGCCAGACCCTGCCTGTCCGCGTGCATGAAAACGACGCCTTCCAGTACCGTCCCGAAGCCATCCGGGAATGTCTGGACCAAAATCCCAAGGCCATCATGCTCAATTCGCCGTCCAACCCCACCGGGACGCTGCTCTCGGCCGACCGCATGCGCACCATCGCAGACATGGGCCGCGGCAACGGCCCCTGGATTGTGTCCGATGAAATCTACCACGGCCTGGTGTATGAAGGACAGGAACACTCCATCCTGGAGTTCACGGACAAGTGTTTCGTGTTCAACGGATTTTCCAAACTCTATGCCATGACCGGCTGGCGGCTCGGCTATCTCATCGCCCCCAAGCCCTTTATCCGGCCCATGCAGAAGCTGTGTCAAAACTTCTTTATTTCCGCCAATGCGCCCGCCCAGTGGGGCGGCGTGGCCGCCCTGCGCGAAGCAGGCGATGACGTGCAGGAGATGAAGACCCGCTACGACCGTCGCCGCCGGTATATGATCGACCGGATGCGGGGCATGGGACTGCGCATCGACCATGAACCCACCGGGGCCTTTTACATGCTGGTGGACTTCAACCACATTTCCAACGATTCCCTGGCCCTGGCCTATGACATGCTGGAAAAGGCCCACATCGGGGTGACTCCGGGCATTGATTTCGGCCCAGGGGCTGAAGGCTATCTGCGTTTTTCCTACGCCAACAGCCTGGCCAACCTCACCGAAGGCATGGACCGGCTGGAGCGCTACCTGCGCAACGCCCAGAGCTGAATCCTCCGCTGAAAAACCAACAAAAAACCGACATCCCCGCCGGATACTGCACCGAAGGGGATGTCGGTTGTTGCGGGCCCTGGTCCGCCGCGCACCCGCCTGCAATCAGGTTGCGAGGAGGTACGAATACAGGGCAGGCGCGGTCAAGCCACAGGGACTGACCGGACAATCTAGAAAAATCGACCGCATACCATCCAGAAAACGCTGATTCCCTCTGCACGGCCTGGCAGCGCCCGCTAAGGTAACAGGCTAGGGCCGCGTGGGGTTTTCGCGCACCTTGCGGATGGCGTTGCCCAATTCCCAAAGAATGTCCTCGTCCGGAAGCTTTCCGGAAAGCTGGATGGTGCCGCGCTGACGGTAGCGGGGCGGCAACCTGTTGAGGGTCAGGGCATAGATGTCTTCCAGGTCCATGCTGTCCGGCTCGTACCCCGGGAAGTTCTCCAGAGCCAGCGGCAGCAGCTCGACCACGCGCACCTCGTTGCTGTTGCGAATGCCGGAAAGATCCACTCCCAGGACCTGGCGGTCCATGGTCTCTTTGGTCATGGCTTGTTTTTTTGGGGCCGACACGGCGTACTCCTTATGGCAGGGTTCCATCTGCACCTAGCATATCAGAGCCCCCAGAAAATCCAAGGCCGATCCCCGGGACGTTCGAAACGGTCTAGACCTGCATATTGACGCCGGTCATGATCTGGAGTCCGGCATTGGCCATCATCATGCCCCCACCGGAAAACCAGCCCATATTGCCGTTTTCCTCGGCCCACCAGGACATGGCCTGGGCTTGAAGCTGCTGCTTGAATTGGGTTGGAGAAAGCTGCTTTTCCGCCGCACCGCTGAGCTTTGAAAGACTCACAATTTTGGCAAAGGCCTCGCGCATCTCCGGATTTTCCTCAAAGTAGCGGTCAATGACCTCTTTGTCCGGATGATTGGGGTCCACGGTAACCTTGTCCGTATTGGCATCGTAGCTGAGCGTAAAGTCCCTTTCCGTATCCACCCCCAAGGCTTCAAGGTCCTCCTTGGCCTTGGCTTCAAAGTCTTCGCGCAGCTTGTTGCGGTAATCAATGACATCCTGAAAGGAAAGCTTGTTGCCGCTTTTGGGCACGTCTTCCAGAATCTTGTCGATCTGCTCTCGCAGTTCCCGGGTGCTCAGGCCGGAAACATCACGCGAAGCACCGCTTTGCTTATTGGTCAGTCCGAATCCAGTATTGTAGACTCCGTACCCGGAGCTGGAATTGATGGTCAATGCGCACATATGATGGCTCCTGCACAGTGAATGCTGGACATTTTTTCCTCGTCCATGCGTATGCATTCTCCGTGCCGACCCGGATACCGGGCAAAAGGGACCGCCCGCCCCGACGGACCGGAACGGGCGGCAATCCCGGCTGCGCCGGGGAACCTGATTTTCAGGGGCACGCCGGGCGTACCGCCAAAAAACGTTTGGTCAGATTATTTCGTCATCAATGCGCACTTCCACGCCCGGACAATTCCCGGCACATCCCTCAGCGCAATCCTGGCCCGGGCAGGCCTCCACCGGGCAGACCAGAATCTTGGTGGCCAAACCGTGGCCGATGATCAGGTCCGATCCACGCACACGCAGACGGCACGGGCCGCCCGCCGTGGAAACGACTTCCAGCTCGGTTCCCGGGGTCAAGCCCAGTGCGTAGAGCCTGGACCGCGCTCCACGACACTGCGCCAAATCCTTGACGCGGACCCGCGTGCCCTGCGGAAACCGGCACAAAGGCTGACTCTTCTTCTTTGATTCTGACATGCTGATGACCCCTTCCTCGTTGAGAACGAAAGTCAATACCCCCTCTGGACCGAACCGTCAAGGGAGGAAAACACCCACTGGACAGGGCTGCTCAACCCGTGCAAAACAAAACCCACCATGAATGCCTTTTTTAAGTTGACAATGATTTTCAATGTCAATATCAAGGCTCTGCAAGCGAACCAAACACCCCTTTGAGGAGACAGCGATAATGGTGGAAAAAATCGGACTGCGAAAACTGAAGGTGGATCAGAAGGCCGTCATTCACAGTGTGCACGCCCAAGGAGACCTGGGAAGGCGCATCCGTGAGATGGGTCTCATTCCCGGAACCGAAATCGTAGTCACGGGCCGGGCCCCCCTTCGCGATCCCGTGGCCCTGCGGCTCAACGGCTTCACCCTGACCCTGCGCAACAACGAGGCGGACCACATTTCCGTGGAGGTTGCGGACGATGAGTAACCATTTCACCATCGCCCTGACCGGCAACCCCAACTCCGGCAAGACCACCAGCTTCAACGCGCTCACGGGCTCCCGGCAGCATGTAGGCAACTATCCCGGCGTTACCGTGGACTGCAAGGAAGGATTCTTCCAGCACGAAGGGCGCCGCATCCGCGTGGTGGACCTACCCGGCACCTACTCCCTGACCGCCTACACCGCCGAGGAAATCGCGGCCCGCGACTTTTTGCTGGGCCAGCGGCCCGATGCCGTGGTGGACGTGCTCGACGCCAACACCATTGAACGCAGCCTGTACCTGGCGGTGCAGTTGCTGGAAATGGGCGCTCCCCTGGTGTTGTCGCTGAACATGATGGACGAGGTGCGGCAAAAGGACATGCAGATCGACTCGGCCCTGCTGTCCGAGCTTGTGGGCTGCCCGGTGGTGGAAACCGTGGCCCGCACGGGGGAAGGCCGGGACACCATGATCCGGGCTGCCCTGTCCCTGGCGGATGACCAGCGGGAGTGGAAGCCCCTGCGCATTTCCTACAGCACCGACATGGACGAGGCCCTTCTTGAAATGGAGGGACTGATCAACGAGGCCGGATTCATGACGGACCGCTACCCGGCCCGCTGGTTGGCCCTCAAGTACCTGGAAGGCGACGAACAAATCCGCGTGGAAGGGCGCAAGGCCGGAGAGCTTTCCGCCTCGCTGGAGGCCATTGCCGAGCGCGTGGAGCAGCATTGCCGCAAGACCCTGGACACGGACCCCGAAGCGGTCATTGCAGATTAT
>JAQVYA010000181.1 GCA_028708865.1 Desulfovibrio sp.
TGCGCAAGTTGCGCGTGGCCATGGAACACGCCGGAGTAGCCGTGGTGATCCTTGATGCCCGGGGCCGGGTGGAATTCGTCAACTCCCAGTATTCAAGCATGACCGGGCTTTCTTTACATGACGTGGTAGGCAAGACTGTTTCGGTTTTGCGCCCCTGGCGCTTGGGCCGGGTCAACCGCCAGGCCCTGCGCGCCGCAGCCCGGGCCGGAACAACCTGGCATGGGGAGCTTTTTTACCGTCGCCGCGATGCAAAGGGCTTTTGGGCCGACTGCTCCATGACGCCGGTGCCTTGTTCCCCAGAAGGAGACATGCTCTACGTGCTGGTGGGCAAGGATATTACGGAGCGCAAGCAACTGGAGGAGATTCGCGAAAATGCCGAGCGCGTGGTGCGGCACAACCTGAAAAGCCCACTGAACACCATCATTAATGCCCATTACCTGCTGGCCAACACCGGCGAGCTCAACGGCGAGCAGCGGGAATATCTCAAGCTGGCGGACGATGCCGGGCGGCGGATTCTGCGGCAGCTGAACATGTCTCTGACCCTGTTTCATATGGAGCTTGGCACGTACACGTTTTCCGGGGAAAGCCTGGATGCGGTGGAGGTGCTGGATCGCGCCGTGCAGACGGCCCGGTTCCGGGCCGAGCGCGTGGGAGTGGAGCTGCGCTTGCTCGTCAACGGCATCGAAGGGGCGGACAGCGAGCTGTTTATCTTGGCGGAGCCGGAATGCTTTGCCTGCCTGGTGGACAATCTGCTGGAGAACGCTTTGGAAGCCTCGCGTCCCGGGCAACGGGTGGACGTGGCCGTGGACGAATTGGAAGGAGGCAAGCGGCGGGAACTGTCCATCCGTTTTGCCAACTCCTCCGTGGTGCCCGAGCCGGTTCGCAGCCGTTTTTTCGAAAAGTACGCCACTTATGGCAAGCGGCACGGCACCGGGCTGGGCACATATTCGGCCCGGCTGATCACGCATGCCATGGGCGGCTCCATCACCATGCGCAGCGGAGAGGGCTGCGGCACTTGTGTGGAGGTTCGCTTTCCCCGCAATACCCCGGGAGTCCCTGCGCAGGAGCGTAAGAGCGCCTGACGCGTAACAAGGCCTGGACGCCGTTGCGGGAGGTTTGCTGTTGCCGATTGACCGGAAGCAGGTTCACTGAGCGCAACGCTGCATTCAGGCTTGCGCGGACGCGAATAACAGTGCGACTGGTTGGGGTCGGGTCGATTATGGAGCCGGATTCCCCGGGCCTCCGGCAAAGGAGCGCGGCTTTGCCGGAGGGCGATCGGAACAGCGCAGCATGCGTTTTCGAGGGTTAGCGCCGGGTCAGGCCATATTTCTTGAGCTTATACTGAAGGGTGCGCCGCGAGATTCCTAGGGCGTCGGCCGTGCGTTCCCTGTGCCCGCCGTGCTGTTCCAGGGCGCGGATGATGGCGTCCCGCTCCGCGTCTTCCAGGGCGTGGGAGGCATCCACCGGAGCAGGGGGCTCGGGCGGACATTCGCCGGCGGTGCAGACCTGTGGCGGCAGCAGGTCCGGACTTAGTTCATCCGATCGGGAGAGGATCAGGGCCCGTTCCAGGATATTTTCCAATTCGCGTACGTTGCCGGGCCAGTTGTAGCCTGAGAGCGCATCCAAAAACGCCGGGGAAACCGTGCGCACCGGCTTATTGTTCTTTTTGCCCAGCTTGCGCAGCAGATGGGAGACGAGCAGAGGCAGGTCGGCCAGCCGTTCGCGCAGGGGCGGAATGGTAATTTCCAGCACGGCCAAGCGGTAATAGAGGTCCTCGCGGAAGCGGCCGGCCCGGATTTCCTCGTGCAGGTCCCGGTTGGTGGCTGCGATGATGCGTACATCCACGTTGACCACTTCCACGCCGCCAAGGGGCTCGATGGTCTTTTCCTGAAGGGCGCGCAACAGCTTGGCCTGGAGCGCGGCAGGCATTTCGCCGATTTCATCCAGGAACAACGTGCCGTGGTTGGCCAGTTGAAAGCGGCCGGGCTTATCCTTGACCGCGCCGGTGAACGCTCCCTTGACGTAGCCGAATAGCTCCGATTCCAGGAGATCCGCGGGCAGGGCCGCGCAGTTGACCTTGACCAGGGTGCGGCCGTTGCGCATGGAGGCACGGTGAAGCCCTTCGGCCACCAGCTCCTTTCCTGTGCCGGATTCACCCAATACCAATACCGAAGCCTCGCTGGGGCCTGCCTGTTCGATGAGTTCGCGTACCTTGTACATGCTCGGCGTGGCCCCGATGAGTTCCCGGACACCGGTTCCGGCCTCGGCCTCTTTGCGCAGGCGGGCGTTTTCGGAAATCAGGCGGCTGTACTCCCAGCATTTTTGGAGTACGGCCTTGAGTTCCTCGTTGTCCGCCGGTTTGGTCAGGTAATCGTAGGCCCCTTTCTTCATGGCTTCTACGGCGGACCCCACGCTGCCAAAGGCCGTGAGCAGCACCACGGGCAGGCCCGGAACCCGGGCATGTATTTCTCGCAGCAGGGTAAGGCCGTCCATGCCGGGCATGCGCATATCCACCAGGGCGGTGTGGGGCGTTTCGCGGGAGAGAACGTCCAGAGCGGTCTCCCCGGATTCGGCCTCCAGCACCCGCCAGCCCGCATCTTCCAGTACGGCCCGGACCATCTGCCGGTGGCCCGGTTCGTCATCCACCACCAATACGGTTTTTTTATGCTTGCTCATTTTCCTGTTCCGTCCGGACGGGGGCGTCGGGGAAGAAGAGGCGCACCGCGGCGCCGCCCTCCGGGCTGTCTTCAATGACCGCGCGTCCGCGATGGGCGCGCATAATATTGTTCACGATGGCCAGGCCCAGGCCTGTGCCTTTCTTTTTGCTCGTAAAGAACGGTTCCAGGGCCTGTTCGCGATCCTGCGGCGGGATGCCGGGCCCGTTGTCCTCCACGCTGACCCAGACGCCGTCCTGGGCGCGGCGCGAGAGAATGCGCACTTCGCCCTCGTCGTCGGGCATGGCGTCCAGGGCGTTGGTCACGAGGTTCAGCAAGACCTGCTTCAGGGCGTCCGGATCCGCAAATACGGCATCGGCTTCCAGGTCCAGCCCGGGGCGTACCCGTTTGTGCTCCAGGTCAAAGCGCATCAGTCGCTCCAGGCCGGCGGCCATGTCCGCAAGATCGACCCGCATGGGCGAGAGCTGGCGGGGCCGGGCCAGGAAGAGCAGGTCCGTGACCACCCGGTTGAGCCGGTCCGCTTCCTGGACCATGGTTCCGGCGTAGTCGTCATAGGGTTTTTTGCCTTTGAATTTGTCCGCAAAGAACTGGGCAAAGCCCCGCAGTGAGCTGAGGGGATTGCGCACCTCGTGGGCCACGCCCGCGGCCAGCGAACCAATGGCGGCCAGCCGTCTGGCCTCGGCCAGGTCGTCTTCCAGGCTTTTGAGCTTGGTGCGGTCGCGGATGAGGATGAGCCGTTCTTCATACACGGCATCGTCATCGTCATCCGGGGGACGCATGTCCTGGAAGGGGACGCAGAGTATTTCCAGCCGTCGTCCCTGGTATTCATACTGCTTCCATTCGGAGCCGCCCCGCAGGTCCGCAAAGGGGAAGTCTGCCCAATTGCGCCCGGCGAGCATGCCCGGTGGCCGGGCCTCGGAAGGATCTTCCGGGTCTTCGGGGTCGTTGCTGCGCGGGGCCAGCAACGTGCGGGCCGAGCCGTTGGCCGCCAGAATTTCGCCGTCCGGCCCCAGGGTCACGAGGCCGTCGGGCATGTTGTCCAGCAGTTTGGACTGGAAACGCTCCAACCGGCCCACGCGGGAGGCTTGGTCGCGGCGGCGCAGATAGGCGAAGGCCAGGGACCAGAGCACTACGGCGGCCAAGAAGACATAGCCGGTCTGCAACAGGGCGGCGCGGCGGTAGAGATGGAACTGGGCTAGGTTTTTTTCCGCATTGAGTCCGGCCACGAAGTAGAGCGGGGTCTCGCGGCCGGGTTGCCCCTGGTCCAGGGGATCGGCCTGGCCCAGGCGTCCCCGCCCCATGCCGCGCCCCATGCCGTGACGCATGTGGCCGTTGTTGTGGCCGCCTTCGTGAGGCGGCGGGCCCATGCCGCCGGGCCCGGAACCGTCCGGCACGGTCAGGCCGCAGACGCTGGCCACGCCGGGCCGGGCCTGAAGTCCGATGACCAGGGCCTGCTTTTTGCCGAACAGGGTCATGCCGTGCCAGTGCCCCAATTGGTCCAAGGCGTCGAACGCGCCGCGCGGGAGCAGGTTGTCCAGATCGGCGTCGCCATGGGACGAGGCCAGCAGCAACTGGCCGCCCGGAGCGTAAAGGGCCACAAAGAGCACCTCGCCCGAGGCCGTGATCTCCTGAAACAGTTCCTGGGCCAGGGAAGGAAAGAGCTGGGACAGGGCCGGATTGTTGCGCAGGGAACGCATGATGCGCACCAGGTTGGCCTCCACGCCCCGCACGATGACGCGGCCGGAGAGTACCATGTGTTCCTCCACCACGGCGCGCTGGTGCTTGATGGATTGCCAGGTCAGGAACAGGCTGCCCAGGCCCAGCACAATGAGGGCCAGCACAGCGGCGATGATGGGGCCGCGTTCGCTTTGTTTGGTCTTTATTTCCATGATGGCTGGTGCTGCGTCTTTGGTTCCTGTTCCGGTCAGGGGGTTCCTGTGCGGAGAATGGAATAGACGTCCAGGGGAGGAACGCCGTGGTCATCCGCCAGTTTTCGGAGCGTGGCCTGCGGGGTCGGTTCGATGCCTGCTTCACGCAGACGCCGGGCCACTGTTTCCCAGGGGAGTCCGTACACGTTGCACAATTCCTTCAGGGGCAGCTTGCCCGAGCCTTCGGGCGGGCGTGACGGCAACGCGGCAAAGGGGTCCAGGTTCAGGCCGGAACGGATCACGTCGTACAGTTCTTTGGGGCTGCTGTTCGCGCCCCGCGCCAAGTCCAGCAGGGTGCTTTCCGGCCGGGCGGGCACGCCCTGTTCCTCCAGCGCC
>JAQVYA010000182.1 GCA_028708865.1 Desulfovibrio sp.
GCCAGTTCCGTATATTTTTCCTCAATCAAGCAGGTGACCTTGATTTCGGATGTGGAGATCATGAGGATGTTGATGCCTTCGTCGGACAGGGCCTTAAACGCCTTGGAGGCTACACCGGAATGATTGCGCATGCCCACTCCGATGACGGAGACCTTGGCAACGCGCTTATCGGACTGGAGGTCCTTGTAGCCGATTTCATACTTCAGGCCTTCCAGGATATGCAGCGTCTGGTCAAGGTCCGCTCTGGGCACGGTGAAGGTCAGGTCGGTGCGACCGTCCTTGCTCGGGTTCTGCACGATCATGTCCACGAGGATCTTTTTGGCAGCAATGGCGGAAAAGACCTGAGCGGAGATGCCGGGGCGGTCCTGCACGTGTACGAGGGTGATGCGGGCCTGGTCCTTATCGTAGGCAATGCCGGAAACGAGCACGGCTTCCATTTGATCCTCCTGACAGACGATGGTTCCCGGCTCATCACAGAACGTGGACCGGACGTGAATAACGACGTTGTATTTCTTGGCGAATTCCACGGAACGGATTTGGAGCACCTTGGCTCCCATGCTGGCCATTTCCAGCATCTCGTCATAGGCCACGCGGTCTATTTTGCGGGCTGTGGAACAGATATTGGGGTCCGTGGTAAAGACTCCGGATACATCAGTATAAATTTCACATACATCGGCATCCAATGCCGCGGCAAGGGCTACGGCGGAGGTGTCCGAGCCGCCCCGCCCCAGGGTCGTGATGCGGCCGCAGTCGTCGCAGCCCTGGAATCCTGCCACCACAAGGACATCGTGGTCCTTGAGCATTTCGTGCAGTTTGTCGCTGTTGATGCTTAGGATGCGGGCGCGGCCATGGGCACAGTTGGTGCGGATCGGAGCTTGGAAGCCGAGAACGGACCGGGAGCGGATTCCTTGCGACTGAAGGAGAATGGAAAAGAGCGCTACTGAAACTTGTTCACCGGTGGAAACTAAGCTGTCCACTTCGGCCGGATCAGGTTGCGAGGCCCATTCATTGGCCATGGCCAGCAGCCGGTTGGTTTCGCCGGACATGGCCGAAAGCACGACCACAACCTTATTGCCCTTAGAGAGTGGGCGCTTTACCTTGGCAAGGACCTGGCGCATGCACTCCAAATTGGCCACAGAGGTTCCGCCGAATTTTTGTACCACTAAACTCATTTGTTATCCTTCGTTGACTTCGAGGAGGGCGCACAGGGCCCGAAGAGGTTCCTCGTCCGACTTTTTCTTTGCCTGTATTCGAGCCGTTCGTCCAGTTGAAGAGGTATCCAGCAGTATGCGCACTGCATTGGGCGGTTCGTCCTCTTGTGCCAAACGGTCGGCCCATTCCACCACGTTCCAGGTTTGTTCGGACTCAAGGAGTTCAAAAATATCCTCGTCGCAAAACCCCTGGCTTAGCCGGTAGAGATCGAAATGGGCCACCGGCGGCGTAGTGGGATAAATATTTACGATATTGAAGCTCGGGCTGGTTACCTCGGCCTGAGCGGCTCCGGGCAGGGCTTCCACCAGGGCGCGTATCAGGGTCGTCTTGCCCGCGCCGAGCCCCCCCACAAGAAGCAAGGCCGGAGGGGTCGGGCGCGAGGCAAGGGTCGCGGCCAAAGCTCGCCCTAGGGCAAGGGTGGCCGAGAGGTCGGTCAGTGGAATGAGAATGCTCATGGATCAGAACAGAGTACGCAACACGTCTTCCTTACCCACTACACCCACGAGCCGGTTGTTTTCCACAACGGGCAGTGTGTACAATTTTTTCTCCACCATCATGGTGGCGATGTCTTCCAGCGGTGTATCGGGCTGAATGGAGACCGGATTGACGGTCATGGCCTTGTCCACGGTCAGGGCGGTCATTTTGCTCACTTCCCGCTCTAGCTGTTCTGAGGCGGAAACAGGGAACACGCCGTCCAGGAGCGTGAAAAACGACGGCAGCGCCACTTTCTTCTGCTGTGCTACAAGGTCGCTTTGGCAGATGATGCCTTGAAGTCGTCCAGAGGCGTCCACAACGGGAAGTCCGTTGATTTTGTTCTCCAGCATGAGGCGGACGGCTTCGCTTACGTCGGCACCGGGTTCCAGGGTGAGGGGATTGGTCGTCATGATATCGCGAGCGGTCAGCATGGTATCCTCCATTGGTTGATTGGCTGCTTGTTGGTGGCAGGGAAGCGTACGCGTGGGAGTGCGTCGGCAATGTCTCCAGCCAGATGGCCCCGGGGTTGGTCTGTTTCTAAGAATTTCCCGGCGGCTGCATGCCAGTATACACTGAGGCAGGCGGCATGCAACGGAGAAATACCTGCGGCAAGCATGGCGCCGGTTAGCCCTGTGAGCACATCTCCGGACCCGCCCACGGCCAGTGCGGGCGCGGCAATATCGCAAAGGTGCACGCGGCTCGTGGAGTCTGCCACCAGGGTCCAGGCCCCTTTGAGCACGGCCACGGCCTTGTATCGGCGTGCCAGAGAGCGCACGGCATGGAGCCGGTCCGCCTGCACTTCCGTTGAAGAGACATGTAACAGCCGGGCGGCTTCACCCGGATGAGGAGTCATGACTATCCCAGGGGGAAGCATATCCGGCATTTGGGAAAGATGGTACAGGGCGTCGGCGTCGCAGACAGTGGATTGGGGCAGGTGTGGACCGATCCGGCGTATGAAGTCGGCTGTATCCGCATGCCGCCCCATGCCGGGCCCCAGAGCCACGGCGTTGTACCGTGTCGGGTTATCGGCAATATGGCGGATCATGTCCTGAGCTGCGGTCTGATCCCACTGGGTGGTGCCTGGTGCTCCGTCTAGGGGCAGAGTCATGATCTCCGGGCGTCCCCCCTTGATTTCGCGACAGAGGGAGGCTGGGGCGGCCACGGTCACAAGGCCGCATCCTGCGCGTAAGGCCGCCAGTGCCGCCAGATGGGGGGCACCGGTCAACCCCGGACTGCCGCCGATGACCAGGAGATGACCAGCCTGCCCTTTATGCATAGCGGGTTGGGGTGCTGGGGCTATGCCCATGATTTCCGGAGTAATACGGAAGTGGTCCGGGGGAGCGGCGTCCAGGCAGAAGTTGGGAATGCCGATGTCGCATGGGGCCACCATTCCCGTGAACGTTTGGGCGGCAGGTAAGGCCAGTCCAAGCTTCACCGCGCCGAATGTGGCGGTGACGTCGGCGTGCACGGCCTCCGGCTGGGGGGTCCCTGTTGCACCGTTGAGTCCCGAAGGAATATCCAGAGACAGGGTGAAGGCGTTTTGAGCGATGCGGTTGGCGGCGTGGATGATTTCCAGCATGTCGGACCGCAACAGACCGGAAAAACCGGTGCCGAGCAAGCCGTCTACAAGAATGTCTACAGAGTGCGGATCATCTTGGGAAGAATGGGGACCATGGTTCCGAATCCCATGGAGTCGAATGCGTTCGAGCTGTGCGGCTGTGAGGCGGCGAAGCGGCGTGCCGACGCGTTTAGCCAGGCGCAGGTGGTACCGGGCATGTCCTTTGTAAGCGTTTTGAGCCCGGCTGTGCAGCAGCACGGTGTCGGCTCCGAGATTATGCAGATGTCGTGCAAGCACAAAGGAGTCGCCCCCGTTGTTTCCCGGCCCGGCCAACACGAGCACCCGGGCCCCGCGCAGGGGACCGTAATTTCGGCGCAGTACATTGAGGGCCTCGCGGCCCGCATTTTCCATGAGCAGTTCGCCGCGGATTCCAACCTCATGGATGGCGGCGTGGTCCCAACGGGCCATTTGGGCCGGCGTGGGAAGAGGTTCGAACATGATGCCTCCTCGGCTCTGGCTGCTCATCCTTCAAGGACAACAACGGCACCTGCCGTGTCCCGCGCGTGGGTCAGCGAAATATGAGTGGAGGATACACCAAGGGAGCGTGCCACTTCAAGGGCGCGTCCATGCAGGTGCAACTGCGGCTTTCCAGAGGAATGGTGCAGAATCTCAATGCAGTGCAGAGTGACCCCTTGGGCAAAGCCCGTACCTAGCGCCTTGACCGCTGCCTCTTTGCCGGCAAACAGAGCGGCCAGGTAGGGTACGGGGTCGCTACGCTGGCTGAGTCGTTCCCGTTCTTTTGGAGTCAGGAGTTTGGACGAGAACCGTTCGCCGAACCGTTGATGACACGCCTGGATACGGTCCAGTTCCACAAGGTCGATGCCCAGTCCGCGTATCATGCCTGGCCCTATTCGTCGAAGGAGCGCACCAGGGCGACCATGTCGCGCACGGCGGAGTCCAGCCCGGAGAAAATGGCCCGGGCCATGATGGAGTGACCGATGGAATATTCCCGGATTCCTTTGATGCGGGCAAAGGGGAGAATGTTGGTATAGTTCAATCCGTGTCCCAGGTTGATCAGCAGACCGGCCTCCTTGGCCAGCTCGATACCGCGCAGAATTTTGTTCAATTCGGCTTTTTCTTCAACGTGGTTTTTGGCATCGGAATAGTGACCGGTGTGAATTTCGATGAACTCCGAACCAATGGCGGCAGCGGCTTCAATTTGGGCCGGGTCCGCATCCACGAACAGGCTGGTGCGGATGCCCGCCTCATGGAGCGGGGCAACGTAGTCGGCCAGCTCCTGTTCACGGCCAATGCAGTTCAGTCCGCCCTCTGTGGTCAGTTCCTGCCGTTTTTCAGGAACCAGGCAGGCCATTTCCGGGCGTACTTCCAGGGCGATTTTCTGCATTTCTTCGGTGGCGGCCATTTCAAGATGCAGGCGAGTGTTCAGGGTTTTACGCAAGGTGTGTACGTCCCTGTCGCGAATGTGACGTCGGTCTTCGCGCAAATGCACGATGATGCCGTGTGCACCGGCCAGTTCGCAGATGGCGGCGGCGGTGACAGGTTCCGGTTCGATGCCCATGCGGGCGTTGCGAAGCGTGGCGACGTGGTCGATATTGACACAGAGTACGGGCATGGCGTTCCTCCGGGGTAGGTTGGAAAGAGGGGCATTTCTACTCCGGTTCTTTG
>JAQVYA010000044.1 GCA_028708865.1 Desulfovibrio sp.
TTCCGAGCCCGCCTTTGCGGCCATGGGGGCCCGGGGTGAAGAAATGCAGACCGGGCTGGACTACATGCTGGCCATCTTCAAGGGGGCTCCCCTGTTCCTGCTGGTCCAACTGGCCAATGCTCCGCTAAACGCCTCGGGTAACACCCGCATCTACCGCAACTTTTTAATTTTCGGTTTTGCACTCAACTGCGTGCTGGACCCCTGGTTCATTCACGGCGGCCTGGGCCTGCCCGCCATGGGCGTGCGCGGCGTGGCCTGGTCCACGGTGCTCATTCAGGGAATCGGCGTGGTCTACATCGCACTGCGTTCCGCCAGATTCGGGCTGTTGCAGCTCACGGGGTGGCGCTGTCTTGCTCCCCGCTTCCGAACCATTGCCGCCATTCTCGGCCAGGGGCTGCCCGCCAGCGCCAACTCCGTGACCATCGGACTTGGCGTGTTCGTGATACTCTACTTTGTGGGCCAATTCGGGGCCGAGGCCAAGGCCGCCTATGGCGCGGCCATGCGCGTGGAGCAGCTCGTGCTCGTGCCCACCATCGGCCTGAACATCGCGGCCCTGACCCTGGTGGCCCAAAACCATGGCGCCGGACGGCTGGACCGCGTCCGCGAATCCATGAACACGGCCCTGCGCTTCGGCGCCTGGCTCATGGGCGCAGGCACGGTGCTGGTCTATTTCCTGGCCCCGGGGTTGATGTGGATTTTTTCGGACGACCCGGCAGTGCAACAAGCCGGGGCCGACTACCTGCGCGTGGACGCCCTGGTGCTTTACGGCTATGTGGTGGTCTTTGTCTGCACGGCCACGCTCCAGGGCATGAAGCGGCCCATGTTCGCGCTCTGGCTCGGGCTCCTGCGCCAGATCGTATTGCCAGGGCTGCTCTTTTCCCTGTTGGTGTTCCGCCTCCAGCTGGGGCTTACCAGCCTTTGGTGGGGCATTTTCGGCATTGTCTGGTGCTCGGCGGGCGTGGCCTTTGTCTGGGCCCGCCGCGTGCTGGCCCGGGAGGAGCGTTCCGCAGGCTGACCATAGCCCGGCCCCGTTGGTTTTAACCCGTCATTTTCAGTTCATCGATTTCAATCCACCGGATATCTTGTTTTTTTTCGCGGGCCCTCATAATTTTGACGCGCCCCCATCATTGGGAGTATAGGACAAGGCCGCTCCGGGCCCCATGGCCCGAGCTCCGCGACCCATATCGCAGCGACACCTTGGTCCGGACCCTCCGAGAAAACGGAAGCGCCGCCTTTGTCCCGAACATTCAACGGATCATCCAGCATCCCACCCAAACGAGGTTTCCATGGGGAGACACATCATTGAAGAGGCGTCCCGCTGCCTCCAGTGCAAGCGGCCGCTCTGCACCCAGGGCTGCCCCGTCAACACCCCGATCCGCGAAATGATCAAGACCTTCCTGGCCGGAGACATCCGGCAGGCCGGGGAACTGCTTTTTCAAAACAACCCCCTTTCCGTGGTCTGTTCGCTGATCTGCCCGCATGAAAATTTCTGCGAGGGGCATTGCGTCCTGGCCAAAAAGAACGCGCCCGTGCAGGTCAGCGACATTGAAAACTACATTTCCCGCTACTATCTGGAACAGTTCCAGCCCGAACGGCCGGTCAAGCCGCACAATGCCACGCGCATCGCCATCATCGGCTCTGGCCCGGCCGGGCTGACCGTGGCCTTTATCATGGCTTCCCAAGGGTTCGACGTGACCCTCTTCGAATCCGAGGAGCACATCGGCGGCGTACTGCGCTACGGCATCCCGGCCTTTCGCCTGCCCAAGGACCTGCTCGAACGCATCCGGGAAATGCTCCTGAATCTCGGCGTTAAAATCCGGCCCAACATGACCATTGGCCCGGTCATCGGCCTGGACGACCTGTTCCGGGACAACTACAAGGCCATTTTCGTGGGGACCGGCGTCTGGAACCCGCGCCCGTTGCGCATTCATGGCGAGACCCTTGGCCATGTGCACTACGCCATCAATTACCTCAAAAACCCGGACAGCTACTGGCTGGGCAAAAAGGTGGCGGTCATCGGCGCGGGCAACGTGGCCATGGACGTGGCCCGCACCGCTCTGCGCAAGGGCGCGGAAAAAGTCACCATCCTCTACCGCCGGGGCGAGGAGCACATGACCGCCACCCGCTACGAATACGATTACGCCAAGCTGGACGGTGTGCGCTTCCAGTTTTTTATTTCGCCCGTGGAAATTGTGGAGGGCGGCGTGCATTGCGTCCATACCAGGCTGGTCCCCGGCGAGGACGGCAGAACGCGGGTGGAGCCCATTGAAGAAGAAAAAGAATTCTTCCCCGCTGACTCCGTGTTCATCGCCGCCAGCCAGGCCCCGCGCACCAACCTCACCGGCATGGAAATCGGCCGGACCGGGCTGGTGATCACCGACGAGGAAGGCCGCACCAGCCGCGAAGGCGTGTTTGCCTCGGGCGACGTGGTCACGGGCGCCAAAACCGTGGCCGAGGCCGTGAGCCTATCCAAACGGTCGGCCCAGGCCATGCTCGAATATCTGGCCGAGCAGGACTGACGGCCGCCCCAGCCGCGTCAAAAAACAGGCCGCTTTCCCAGGAAGGCGGCCTGTCTTACATGATCGGGAGTGGCCGCATTTCCAGGCCCGCCCGCTGGCACTCCCGGCCCGGCTGTGCTATGTGTCGTGGCGAACCCGGCTCACGCATAGCCCCAGGGAGCGGCCATGGGCCCCAAAAACGATCCCCGTTCCTCTTCCACCGCTGAAGAGAGCACAAACGCCTGCGAGGTGCGTTCCAGCGCCGTGCTCAACGCCCTTACCGCGCATGTGGCCGTGCTGGACGGCCAGGGAAAAATTCTGGCCGTCAACAAGGCCTGGGAAACATTCGCCAGGGCAAACGGCGGCGATCCCCTCACCCTCCAGGCCGGAAGCGACTATCTCCAGGTTTGCCGACAAAGCCTTGCCCAGGAGAAAGACCCCTATGCCTCCGTGGCCCTGGACGGATTGCAAAAAATTCTGGACGGGCGGCTGCGTGAATTCCGGCTGCACTATCCCTGCCACTCCCCGGACAAGCAGCGCTGGTTCCTGATGCAGGCCCTGCCCCTGCACGACTTGGGGGGAGCCGTGGTTTCCCACCTGGACGTGACCGACCGCTACCAGCTCTTGCGCATGGTCGCCAGAGCCACCAAACAGCGCAAGCTGGCCCTGAAAAAAGCGCAAACCCGCCTGCACCGCTGGGCCCGGCAAGGGCGAATCCTGCTCGATGAATTGGAGCAAGCCCTGCCTGCCGAGGCCCTGGATGAAAACGACAGAGAACGGCTGGCCCGGCTCCGGGCGCATCTGACCCCGGACCAACACGAAGCAGCCACCAAAACCGAAACACGGCATCCCGCCTCTTCCTCCACCCCGGACCCGGCGCCCACCGCCTCCTGGACCGCCCCTGACTCCGGGCGTCGGGAAGAGGTTCCGCGCATTCTCCTGGCCGAAGAGGACGGGCTCACGGCCTTTGCCCTGCGCAGCCTGCTGGAACAGGCCGGATATCTGGTGGAATGCGTGGAAGACGGCCCTGCCGTATTGCGACGGCTGCGGGAGGAACGTTTTCACCTCCTGCTGCTGGACGAGCAACTCCCCTTCCTCAACGGCGAGCAGACCGCCCGGGCCGTACGCGCGCCGGGCTTCGGCCACCAAGATCTGCCCATCGTCTGCATTGCCGCTCCTGGCGGCGAGCTGGAGTCCCTAACTGGGAAACAATCCCCTGGAAAGCCGTCTCCCTTTGATGAATGCCTGCCCTCTCCCCTGGACCAGAGCCAGCTCTTCCAGGTGGTTCAGCGCCTGATCCTTTCCCGCCGGGACAACAGCGGGTAACAGCCGCCCGATCCCCTTTCCCCGCCCCCGGTGTGGCGGACGCGTGGCTCCCAGGGCCGCGCCTCTGCAATGCCTTTGCCCACAAAATACACCCATCCTCCCGTCCGAAATACACTGTACAGACTATGGGCCTTTTTTCGCGACTCGCGGATACTGCCTCCACTGGTGAGGATTAAGTTTCAACCCTGCATCAATGAAAGGAGACAGACCATGGCTACCAAGTTGACCAAAGACCAGGTACGCGAGCTCATTCTCAGCGCCAAAGAGGAAAAGGGCCTGACCTGGGACCAGATCGGCGAGAAGCTGGGCCGCACCTCCGTGGGCGCTGCCGGAATCTGCTACGGGTACGGCCAGGTGGACGCCCAGGAGGCCGACGCCATCGTGAACCTGTTCAGCCTGCCCGCAGAGGCCAAGAAGCCCCTCATGGAAGCCCCCCACCGCATGCCCGTGCAGCCCTGGCCGCCGACCGATCCCTTCATCTACCGCTTTTACGAGGTCGTGATGCTTTACGGCCCGGTCTGGAAGGATGTCTGCCACGAGCAGTTCGGCGACGGCATCATCAGCGCCATTGACTGCTTCTTCGACATCGAAAAGGTCATCGACGAGCACGGCGTGCCCCGCGCCAAGTTCGTGTTCCAGGGCAAGTGGCTGACCTACCAGAAGTACTAAACCGTTGCACCCCGGCAGCAGGTCGTCCCACAGCGGACGGCTTGCTGCATCTTCAGGGGAAGCGCGCACAAGGAGTGCAACATGCTCAAGCTGAGTTACTGGGAAAAAATCAAGGGCGAAAAAATCGCCTCGGGACTGCCCGCGCCGCAGCTCTCGGACGCGCTGGCCTCGGGAGTCGGCGGCCTGCTGATCATCGGCGTCCTCTACCTGCTGCACGGCGAGTTCAAGCTGCTCCCGAGCTTCATCATCCCATTCGGCGCTTCCGCCGTACTGGTCTTTGCCGCGCCGTGGGCCCCTTTTTCCCAGCCCCGCAACGTGATTGTGGGCCACTTGGTGGCAGCCATGGTGGGCGTGGCCATTTACTCCGTCTTCCCGCTCACGAGCTGGCTCGCCCTGGCCCTGGCCAACGGCCTGGCCATCTTCCTGATGGTCCTGTTCAAGGCCGTGCATCCGCCCGCAGGAGCCACCCCCCTGCTGCCCGTGCTGACCGGCATCTCGGACTTCACCTGGCTGATGGCCCCGGTTCTTACTGGCTCGATTATTATTGTAGTGATAGGAGTACTCTACAACAACCTGATCAAGAAACGGCGGTACCCGGTTTTCTGGTACTGATGGAACAGTGTTTTGCCATTCCCTGTCCAGCGCCGGCACCCTGCTGAACGCTGGACATCCGCGTCCGGCAGCCCGGAATGGTCCCAACCTCAGCCCCTGACCGCGCCCCTGCCGTCCCGGGCGTCCGCAACCCCAGCTGCACCTCAACACTGCGAGAAAGCGCCATGAATACCTTTTTGGATGTTTTACCTGTGGGTGTGTTCGTCCTGGACCGGGAGTTCCAGATCGTTGAAATCAACAGCAACATCGAACTGTTCTTCGGCGCACAGCGCAGCGAGATGCTCCAACGCGACAAACGGGAGTTCATCGACAACCACGTGGCCTCCATCGTGGACAATTTTCCCCTGTTTTCCGAAAAGATCCTCTCCACCTACGACAATAACAGCTATATTCAGGATATTCTCGTGCACATCCTGCCCGGGCAAGAACGCCGGGAACGCTGGCTCTCGCACTACAGCAAGCCGATCCTGGATGGCGACTACGCCGGCGGCCGGGTCGAAATCTACACCGACGTCACCGAACAAGTGGAAGCCGAGGAGCACATCAACTGGCTCTCCTCCCACGTGTTGCAACTCCAGGAAAAAGAGAAAAAACGCATTGCCCGCGACCTGCACGACGAACTGGGCCAACGCATCGTGGCCCAGAAAATGGGACTGGAAAATCTCGCCAACCACCTGCACCGCGTGGACCCGCTGCTGGTCGAGGAACGCCTCCGGGGCATGATCCGCGAGTTCGACCTGCTCAGCACCGAGGTGCAGCGCATTTCCAACGACCTGATGCCCTCCCTGCTGGAGCCGCTCGGCCTCGATGAAACCCTGATCTGGCTCCAGGGAAAAATGGAAGAGCTGTACCAGCTGAAAGTAGATTACCAACAACTCGGGCTGGCCGGAAACATCCTGCCCAAAGAGCTGGAAGTGGTCATCTTTCGCATCGTTCAGGAAGGCTTCAACAATATCGTAAAGCACGCTCGGGCCACGCAGGTGACGCTGCGGATCATCTACAGCTACCCCAAGATCGTCATCTCCATCCAGGACAATGGTCAGGGCTTTTCCGCCACTTCCCCACGGTTGGGGCTGGGCCTGCGCTTCATGCGGCAACGCGTTTCCGAGGTGGGCGGTACGTTACGAATCACGACCCATCCCGGGCAAGGTACGTCGCTGCGGCTGGAGATCCCGTTTTACCCGGAGGTCAAGGCATGAGCAGAACGCGAATCCAGGTCATGCTGGTGGATGACCACGCGCTGATCCGCAAGGGCCTGCGCGCCATGCTCGAGGCCGAGGACGATATCCAAGTGCTCTGCGAAGCCGAAAGCGGGCTCGAGGCCCTGAACCTGTTTCGCAAAAAAGCCCCGGACATCGCTATCCTGGATATTGCCCTGCCCGATTACAGCGGGCTCCAGATCGCCACCCAGCTCATCGACATGGCCCAAAAAAACGGTCTGCCCAGCCGGGTCATTATCCTGTCCATGTACAGCAAGGAAAACCTCGTGAACCAGGCCCTGCAATCCGGGGTCTACGGCTATGTGCTCAAAAGCTCCCCCTCCGCGGAAATTCTGGAAGCCATCCGCAGCGTGTACCGGGGCAAACACTATTGCTGCCCGCGAATCAACAGCCTGATCATCCCCGAATACATCCGCCAGAAAAACAAACAGGGTGAAAACGAAGCCTACAACCTGCTCACCCCCCGGGAGCAGGAAATCTTCCGGCTGCTGGTGGAGGGCCAGTCCAACGCGGACATCGCCGTGCTGCTTTCCATCAGCGACAAAACCGTGCAGCGACACCGGGCCAACCTCATGGGCAAGCTCGGGGTAAGCAACTATCGGGAGTTGCTGCATTACGGCATTAAAATCGGCCTGTACGAGCCCATGGATTCCTCAGCGGACGGACAGCACGACCCGCCAATCCCCCCCGCAGGGCACCATGCCCCGGCCTGAACCCGGCCCCGGAATCCCTCGGGACACTCCGGAGCCGTTTCTTCCGCTCTGCCTTTGAAAAGCCCCTGAAAGTCGTTGGACACAGGGGCCTGAGGTGTTGCGCCCTGGCGGCCGGCAGCAAAGGGGGGCAGTTCTTCCTGCCTTTGACATCTTGCCTAGATGCACAGCCTGCCTAAAGATAACATCGGAAAATCGCTTTACTGCATTCACCATGCGTTATATACTAACAACTCTACCCCTGATACATGATATACAAACGACTCTTCCGCATGCATTCTTACTCACATGAAAAAAACATCCATGTGATATCAAAGAGCACGAGTAGAGCTGTCAACTACGCGTACTGTGAGAAATCAATGCCAAAACAAAAAAAAGCGGTATCCCTTGATGATCTGTGCAAATCTTTATCTGCGGCCTTAAGACGGCTTCAAGGACTTTCCCAAGAGCATCGCCAGTTAACAGACCCACAGGATAGAGAGC
This sequence comes from Desulfovibrio sp., assembly GCA_028708865.1. Classification (GTDB taxonomy): domain Bacteria; phylum Desulfobacterota; class Desulfovibrionia; order Desulfovibrionales; family Desulfovibrionaceae; genus Paucidesulfovibrio. The sequence goes on from JAQVYA010000044.1 coordinate 7,519, forward strand.
AAAGAATATTGGAAATTTCAGGAAAGCTTCGCCCCCTCATAGCTACAGGAAGCCAGGAAATCCAAATGCCGCTCCTGCAACACCTTGCATGCGAAGCCCAGTGCAAACTGTATATTTTTAGCGACAAAACACGCCCAGACATTTCAGAAGATGAAGCAAATAAACTTGTTTCTTTTGTTCATGCCGGAAGAACATGGTCTTCGGGAGGGAGTCAAACTGAAAAGATGACGTTTGACGACTGGCTCGACAGCGACATCTATTATTCTGATGAGGATTCCAGGTGGTGCTCGAGGAAAAAAATTATTAAAGATTTTGCCAACAGCATGGGGGCCTCTCACTTCGGAAACAAGATCCCATTCGTTGTGGATTCGCTACAAAGGACATTCTATGGGGATTCCGTTACTCCCCAAAGCATGTCCGGCATTGAGCAAACAATCCTGGACATTGCGGAAGCGACATTTTGGGTCGGGAGCAATTTTTTGCTTCGCTTGAAGATCAAAGAAACGGCACTGGGCCGGATAAAAACAAAGAATAAAGCTCTTGAAATAAAAAGACTAAAATCTGAATTGACTGCCCTGGATAAAAGATTTGACGCCAACACCGCGCCAGGACCAAAATTCTCAGTGGCTTTATTTGGCCAAGATGCTTAACTTTTTTATATTAAAAGGGAATAAAAATTCAAACGTAAATGAATCGGAACTGTCCGCTTTCGTGACTGCCCCGTCTTTGGTGTAGACCCGGTAAAGTGGTGGCGTAAGAAGTAAAAAGAAAAAGGCTTCACGCGGTAACGTGAAGCCTTATGATTTCTGATGGTGCCGAGGGACAGAATTGAACTGCCGACACGCGGATTTTCAGTCCGCTGCTCTACCAACTGAGCTACCTCGGCGCCGCGTGGAAGATGGTATCTACCCAACACTTGGACACTTTGCAAGGCTTTTTTAGGGAAATTTTCCACTTCAGGACAAATTCCCAAGGATTTCCAGGAGCCGTCCCACAGGGTCCCCGCCCGCCAGGGCCGGGGCTGCGCGGCAAGTTCGACTCCGGACTACTCCCCTTGCTCTTCTGCCGCAGGCACGAACTCGGCCCCGGCAGCGGCCATAGCGCTGATGCGGCGGGCATATTCCTTTTGCAATGCCCGCAGGTATTCCACGTCCAGCGGTCCCTTCCAGGTAACCACCTCAGTAAAGCGCTTGGGGATGGAAACCCGGGCCGGGTCATATCCCGTGGCAAATCGGGTGGCCCAGCGCAGGCTCTGCACGTGGTGGCCCACCTCGTCCACCTTACCGGCCAGCGTGGAATAGCCCACGCAGTCCAGGCAGTCGGAGATCAGCTCGTCATTGTAGATGCCCCGGGCAAACAGGCAGGAGACCATGCAGCACAGCAACACGCGCTTGCGCTCATCCGTGACCAGAAAGTCCAGCGCCGCGTCCACGTCCTTTTCCTCATGCTTCTGGTCCCAGGCGTAGCCCCCCGCGTCCAGGTGCGCATGCCGAAAGCCCATACTCTGGGAAGTAAAAAATACTTCACCCGTGGCGTATCCGGCCATTTCCTGCCCCAGGACGCAGGCAAAATCTCCGCCGCCGTAGCGCTCCACGGCCACGGGCACGCCCATGGCCAGGGCGGACCAGAACTCGTTGACGCGTCCAGCCAGCAGGTCCAGGGCCTGTTCAAACCCGTCCGCATCGCCAAAGCGCAGGGGCAGCAGGGTCTGCTCCTGGCTCACGAGCCCCTTTTCCAGGGCCTCCACGGCCCAGGCCAGGGCCACGCCGGCGCTCATGGCGTCCAACCCGGTCTTTTCCACCCGGTCCATGATCAACAGGGACTGGGCCGCATCGGTCACGCCGAGCATGGAGCCCAGCGCAAAAATCAATTCATAGTCGTAGGAAACCTGCCGGTAAAAGTAGCGGTGGTCCTCATGGAATTTCTGGCGCACGTAGCCGATGTGGATGCAGCCCACCGGACACCCGGCGCAGGCCATGTTGCGCAGCAGGTTCTTCTCCGCAAAGGTCTCCCCGCTGATGCCGCCCACGTCCGGATCCGTAGTCTGCTGGAGGTTGCGCCAGGGCAGACTTTTAAGCTCGTTCAGAGCGGCCACGTTCCCGGCCGTGCCGAGATCGTGGTACTTGCGCATCATGTCCGTATCCGTCAGCCGGGAGTGCACATGCTGGAACAGCTTGGCGTACTCCTTGCCGCCCGGAGCCTCGAACACGCCGTCCCCGAGCAGCACCACGGCCTTGAGGTTCTTGTGCCCCATGACCCCGCCGCCGCCCATGCGGCCGAAATGGCGGTAGGTGTCCACGTTGATGCAGGCCATGGCCGAACCCTTTTCCCCGGCCAGACCGATGCGCAGGATGCTGCGGTGGCCGGAGCCGGGAAACATCTTACGCAGATGCTTGCCCGCGGTCAGGGCGTCCCAGCCCGCCATCCAGCGCACGTCGCGCTGCTCCACGCGCTGCGAGCCCACGCAAAGGCAGCTCAGGTGCGGCGCCCGGCCCGTGATCACCAGCGCGTCATACCCGGTAAAGGCCAGACACAAGGCGGAACGCCCTCCGGCATGGGTCTCGCTGTACTGGTCATGATAGGGCGAACGGAACGCGGCCACGGTCTTGCTCATGAGCGGGAACAGGCCGGTGAGCGGTCCCACCGCAAAAATCAAAGGCTGGTCCGGATGGTCCCAGGGCTGGTCCACCCGGCCATAGCGGCCAAAGAGCAGCGCGGCCAAGCCACTGCCGCCCGCCACCTCATCGCGGCCGGGAAGCCGCTCCACGCGAGAACGGCCGGAAGCCAAATCCGCCACCAAAATGCGGAAGTGATCCCGCACCGGAGAAAAAGGCACTACCCGGGTCATGAGACCTCCTTTTCCGTGCCGGCGGAAGGTTGGTTTGCGGAAGGCCGGGCCGGGGAGTCCACTTCGACCATCTCCAGACAATCGTGCGGACAAAAAGAAACGCAGCGGCCGCAATGGATGCACACGAACGGCTCGCCGGAGCGGTCCAGATGAATGGCCTGCACTGGGCAGGCCCGGGCACACTCGCCGCAGCGAATGCAGAGCTTTTTCCTGACAATGACGCCGCCTCCCCGCCGCTGGCTCATGGCGCCGGTGGGACAGGCCTGGGCACAGTAGGCCGGATCGCAGGCCACGCATACGCGGGCTTCGAATCCGGTGGACAGCCCGCCCGAACTTTGAATCCGGATGCCAGCCGTGTCCCAGGAAACGCGGCCATGCACCAGGCGGGCGCAGGCCAAAGAACAGGCATGGCAGCCGATGCAACGCTCCATGCGGGGTGTGGTCAGTATTTTCATAGCCTCAGTATACGGTTGAATTGTGGCGAGGCAAACCCTTTTCAATGGCCGGAACCCGGCCCAAAGCCGGGACCGGAGGCAAGGTGCCGCGCCTGATTTGCGGGGCCTCAAAAGGCAGCAGCCCCGGAGCAACGCGCCAGAGCGCGAGCATGCCGGGGCTGCAACAGATGGTCCGGAAAATGTAAGAGACATTGACGGCGCAGCGCGCCCCAAAGCACCGGACGCGGCAACGTCCGCCAGGCCCGGCTCCCTGGGGAAGGCGGGAAATATCCGCCGAAACTACTGCACGAGGCTCCAGGTGCCGTCCGGATTCCGGTAGGCCTTGGCGTGCACGGTTTCCTCCTGGCCGTCGATGACCGCCTTCATCTCCACATCGCGGTAGACCCGGTCGTTCTCATAGTAGGCGGGCTGGGGCGTTGCCTCGTAATAGGCCCCGGTGTCCGGGTTCTTCCAGGTGCTGGTATGGCCCGAGGGTGCGGTTTCCAGCGTATTGTTCAGCCGTTGGGAATCGTACTTGTCCCACTCGTTGCCGATGACGTATCCGAGCAAAATGCCCAGGCCCGCGCCAATGGCAGCGCCCTGCACCTTGTTGCCCGCAGTGAGCGCGCCCACCGTGGCTCCGAGCAGACCGCCCGTGGCTGCTCCCTGCTGCGCCTTGTTGGCGCACCCGGCCAGGAACACCAGCATCACGAGAATCAAGGCGGTTTTTTTCATGGCAATGCCTCCTTCACGCCCCTGCAACGGGGCTTTGGTTCAATACCAACTATAGGAACGAAGTCGGCGGATGGCAAGTACGGCCGAACCGCTCCCTGTTTCACTGTTGTGACAAACAACAGCAATGAACATGCCGGAAAATTCTCTCATTCAACAACACGGGATACAAGATAAAAATAAAAACGCCCCCGCAACGCCTCCGCCACCAGGTTCCAGACCTGCGCACCGACACTGGAATTTGCGCACCTCTACCAGTCCACGGGCAGACGCACCTTTTGCCGGGCCTTGTTGGTAAAGAACACATGCTTGTGCTCCCGGCCATGCAGGTAGAGGTCCCTCGTCACGGCCACGTCCTGGCGGCAATACTGGGTGATCAGGTCCAGCCGGCCCTCCTGCCACCACTTCAAGGCCTGAAGGCCGTCCGCGCTCTTGGCCGCGTCCAGGGTGGCCCGGGCCAGGTTGTCCAACTTGAGCCGGTAGCCCAGCCGATGATGCACGTGCACCAGCAAGTCCAGGGTGGGCAGTTTGTGAAACGGAAAATCGCTCAACCCGGTGAGCACGGTATAGTCGAATTTGAGGATATTGAACCCGATGGTCAGGTCCAGCTTTTCCAAATGCTGCACCAGTTCGCCGATCTGGTGCTCCTCGTAGTCAAAGAACCGATCTTCCTCGGAATCGTACAGCACGGCAATGGAAACGCCCATGAGTTTGGCGCGGTTCCAGCCGCCCACTTCCTGAGCCGAACGGCGGGTCTCGATATCCAGTACGCCGAAGCGGTTCGGATTCACAATGGGCATGGTTTCCTCCTTGGGTTGCGCGGCAATGCGGGGCGCAGGCGGGGGCGCGGGCCGGTCCAGAAGCCCCCCCCCAAGATACAGGGCCGCCGCCTTGTCAATGGGCCGGTTGCCCGAGCCGCACTTGGGCGAGTGCACGCAACTCGGGCACCCCAGCTCGCATTCGCAGCCCGCCATGGTCGTATAGGTCAGGCGGAGCAGTTCCTCCGCTTTGTCAAAGGCCTGGCACGTCAACCCGGCCCCGCCGGGCAGGCCGTCATAGACGAACACGGCCGGGCCGCCCACCTGGGGGTGCATGGGCGTGGAAATGCCGCCCAGGTCGTTGCGATCCGTGAGCACGAGCAGGGGAAGAATCCCGATGGCCGCATGCTCCAGGGCGTGAATGCCGCCCATGAAATGCAGATATTCGTCTTCGCACTCCCGGCGCAGTTCATCAGGGATCAAAAACCAGAGGCCCTGGGTTTCGAACACCAGGGGCGGCAGGTCCAGGGGCACCAGCCCCAAGAGCCGCCCGCCGCGCACGCTGCGCTTTTCGTACCCGGTGATTTCCTCGGTGACCCGCAGGCGGCCCAGGTGCACCCGCGTGCCGCAAACCGCGGCCTCGCGCTCCACCTCCAAAATTTCCGTGGACTTGGAGCCGCGCACCCGGGTGTACCAGCCCACCTGTTGCCGATGCGCGGTCACGGTGCCGCCGTCCAGGTCCAGATCGTCCACCAGCCAGGACGCGCCTCGGTGCAGGTACACGGCTCCGGGATGCGTTTCCTTGCAGGCCCGGTGCTGGTCCACGGTGCCGACCTCCTCGTGCCCGTCCCGGTCCTCAATGTGCAGGGAACGCCCGGCCCCCCGCAAATCCACATTCCGGTGGGGCTGTTTACGGCGGCCCACAATGCCCGTGACCACGGCCTCCAGGCTTCCGTCCTGCTGCTTGCGCTCGTGCACCACCTCAAACAACCGCCCCCGGGCCAACAAGGAACGCACTTCCCGGGCCACAGGCTCCTCCTGCAAAAACGGCTCGCCCGGGCGCAGCTCCATTTCCGCGGCCGCGCATTCCAGGTGGCGATCCATAATGGCCGGGTTAAAGGGATTCAGCACGGCGTCCTCGGGCGGACGAGAAAAAAAGTCATCGGGATGGCGCATGAAATGCTGGTCCAGGGCGTCCTCCCCGGCCACGAGCACCACAGCGGATTCCTGCCCGGCCCGGCCCACGCGCCCGCCACGCTGGAGCGTGGCCATGACCGACCCGGGGTATCCGGCCAAAATGCAGAGATCCAGCCCGCCGATGTCGATGCCCAGTTCCAGGGCCGAGGTGGAAATCACGGCCAGCAGTTCGCCCGACGCCATGCGCTGCTCGATTTCGCGGCGCTCCTCGGGTAAAAATCCCGCCCGGTATGCGGAAATGCGCTGCCGGTCCGGACCGGCCTGCTCCTGCACCCAAAGGGAAAGAAGCTCCGTGAGCTTGCGGGACCGGGCATAGACAATGGTCCGCAGTTCCCGGGCCAGAGCCGAGCGCAGCAGTTGGATCACGGCCCGGGCCGTGCCTTCCAGCGGGTTGATGAAGACCATGTGCCGGGGGCTGGTTCCTGCGCCGCTGCGGGTCACGGCCGCGACCTCCCGCCCGGTGAGCCGTCGGCAGAGCTGGCCCGGATTCCCCACCGTGGCCGAACAGAAAATAAACACCGGATTCGCCCCCCAGGCCCGGCAAATGCGCAACAGCCGCCGGAACACCAACGCCATGTGCGATCCCATGACGCCCCGGTAGGTATGCACCTCGTCCACCACCACATGGGTCAGGTTGGCGAACACCTCGGCCCATTTCTCATGGTAGGGCAGCAGGGAAAGGTGCAGCATGTCCGGATTGGTCAGCAGCACGTTGGGTGGATTGTCGCGGATTTTGCGGCGGAAGTGGGGCGTGGTGTCCCCGTCGTAAATGGCGGCCGTGGGCCGCCCGCCCGGCCCCGCCGCCTCGGGCGGCAGCAGCGCGGTAAGGGCGTTGAACCCCTTGAGCTGGTCCTGGGCCAGGGCCTTGAGCGGAAAAAGATACAGCGCGCGGGAGCCGGGATCGGCCAGGCATTGTTCCAGCACGGGCAGGTTGTAGGTCAGGGTCTTGCCGCTGGCCGTAGGCGTGGCCACCACCACGTCCCGGCCGGACCGGGCCAGGTTCAAGGCCTCGGCTTGATGGGCGTAAAGCCGCTCGATTCCCCGCGCAGCCAAAAGCGCGCGCAACGCTCGGGGGAGCGGGCGCACCGGATCCCCGTACTGCGCGACCTCGCCGGGCAATACCCGATGGTGCGCCACCTGTCCGCTCAGCGGCGACGACGACGCCAGCAGGGCGTCAATGTATCCGGAAACCGTATTGATCATGGGGCCGTCCCAGTGCATTGCCCGGCCCGCTGCGTGGGGGAGGCCCCCTATTTGGCGGTGAGCTTGTATTTCTTCATTTTGTATTGCAGCAGGCTTTTGGAAATCTCCAACAGCTCCGCCGCCTTGACCTGTACGAATTCGCTGCGCACCAGGGCGCGCCGCACCAGGGCCGCCTCGATGCGTTCCATGGTCTGGGCCAGGTTCAGCCGCATGGGCAGCAGGTCCACCGCGCTCTTGAGCTGACTTTCCTCGTCGCGCAATTCCGAGGGCAGTTCATCGGCATTGATGACCTCGCCCGACGCCAGCACCACGCAACGCTCAATGACGTTTTCCAGCTGGCGCACGTTTCCCGGCCACTCATAGGCGGAAAGATAGTCCATGGCCGCCGTGGAAAATCCCTTAAGGGGCTTGTCGTTTTCCTTGGTGTATTTTTCCAGGAAGAACGCGGCCAGCAGGGGGATGTCCTCGCGCCGTTCACGCAGGGGCGGCATTTCAATGCTCACCACGTTGAGCCGGTAATAGAGGTCCTCACGGAAGTTGCCCTTGTGCACCTCGTCCAGCAGATTCTTGTTGGTGGCCGCCACTACGCGGATATCCACCTCGATGGGCTCGGCTCCGCCCACGCGCTCAAAGGTGCGCTCCTGGAGCACGCGCAGCAGCTTGACCTGCGTATCCATGGAAATTTCACCGATCTCGTCCAGAAACAGGGTCCCGTGGTCGGCGCTCTCAAAGCGGCCCTTGCGCAGGGCCGTGGCCCCGGTGAACGACCCCTTTTCATGGCCAAAGAGTTCGCTCTCCAGCACCCCGGGGTTCAGGGCCGCGCAGTTCACCGAGATAAACGCCGCGTCCTTGCGGGGCGAGGCATTGTGGATGGCCCGGGCCACCAGCTCCTTGCCTGTGCCGGATTCTCCGGAAATGAGCACCGTGGACTTGCTCGGTCCGGCCCGGTGGACCATTTCCAGAACCCCCTGCATGGCCTTGCCGCGCCCGATGATGTTGTCCGCGCCAAAACGCTCCTGAATCTGCTGACGCAGCAGGCGGTTTTCCTGCTGGGTCCGGGCAAAGCGGGCCGCCTTGTCCACGGAGAGCAGCAGCTCCTCGTTGTTGAAGGGCTTGGTGATGTAGTCAAAGGCGCCGATGCGCATGGCCTCCACCGCGGATTCAATGGACCCGAACGCGGTCATGATCAACACGGGGATGTGCGAATAATTTTTCTTCACGTGTTCCAGCACGTCCTGGCCCGTCATGCCCGGCATCTTCATGTCCGTAACAATGACGTCCACCTCGGAATCCTCCAGGTAGGCCAGCCCCATTTCCGGGCTGGAAAGACCGGTGACCGAGTATCCCTCGTCCTCCAGCACGCTCTGCAACACCAGAAGGTAATTTTTTTCATCATCCAGCAGGAGAATATTGGTGCTCATGGCTCGTCCTTATGGGCTGGTCCGGTTTGCGGCGCGTTGGCCGGACCGTTTTCGCGTCCGGGCCCAGAGGCGGCCCGCGCTCTGCGTTGTGTATGATTCTCCCGGTGTGCGCCCCGGGCGGCGAGGCCTAGTCCGCGCGGGTCTCCCCGGCCGGAAAGATCACGTCCACGCGCGCGCCGCCCTCCACGCCGCAGGAAAGGGTCCACTGCGTGCCGTGGCCTTCAAAGATGCTGCCCACGATGGCCAGGCCCAGCCCGGTGCCCGTTTCCTTGGTGGTGAAAAACGGGTCCTTGAGCTTGTCCATGTGCTCCGACGCAAAACCCGGACCGTCGTCCATGAAGATCATGTGCACCACGTCCAGCTCGTGGGTTCCGCTGATGGTGATGGTGCCGGGCCCGTCCAGCGCCTGAAGGGAGTTGGACACGATGTTGTAAAAGGCGCGGTAAAGCTGGTCCTTGTCCCCGCGCACGCTCAGGCCGGGCTGCATCTCGCTCTGGATGCTCACGCCCTTGCCCTTGCACTCGTGTTCCAGAAACACGCTGACCTGCTCCACAATGCGCCCCAGGTCCACCTCGCGCATGTCCGGCTGCCGGGGCCGGGCATAATCTAAAAAGTCCGTCACCACCTTGGAGAGCCGTTCCGATTCCTCGTGGATGGCCTCCAGCAGTCGACTCTGGGACCCGCCGCCCTCCTTTTGCGCCTTTTTGAGCAGGTGTTCGCTGGTGGAGCGGATAATGCCCAGGGGGTTGCGGATTTCATGGGCCACCCCCGCCACCATGCGGCCCATGCCGGCCAGTTTTTCCTGCTGCATGAGTTCACGCTCCAGCCGTTCCTTTTCCTCCAGCCGGATGGCGTTGATGCGTTCGGTCCGGCGCAGCACGGTCATGATCACGTAAAACAGCAGCAGGGACGTGGCCAGGGCCGAGGCAACCACCAGCCGCTCGAAGTTGACCACCTTCACGTACTCGTGGGTGATGTCCTGGGTGAATTCCAGCACGCCCATGAGGTGCCCGGACGGTCCCCCGCCCAGATATTTTTCCGACCGCAGCGGATAATAGGTGCGCAGCTTCATGGTGCCGGGCGGCATGTTGAAGCGCACCAGGGCTCCCAGCCGGGAAATGCGGCTCTGCATGTCAAAGCTGTAGACCTGTTCATCCAGGGCCACGTCGATGAACTTATTGGGCTCCCCTTTGGTCCCCACGACTTTTTTGTCCGTGGCGTAGGAAATGGTCTGGTCCAGGGAGTAGATGCGGACCTCTTCCACGCGGAAGCTGTGGATGGTGGTACGTACGGTCTGGTCCAGCCGGGTGAACTGCTCTTCGTTGCGCAGGCGGATGCGGCCGTACCCCACCAGGGTGGGCAGGGTAAAGCGCGTATAAATCTGATGGCTGAGGTTTTCGGCCAGGAGCAGTCCGAATTCCTTTTGTTTTTCCAGCAGCGTGTTTTCCGCGTAGTTGGAGACGAAAAACGAAAATCCCAGGTTAAAGGCCAGGATCAGCATCAGGATACTCCAGGAGAGCACCTTGACGAATTGCAGCGGCATGGACCGGCTGGCGGATGCGGGGGTCAAGCTCCTAGAACTCCTGTTCGTTTCTTTGCGCGTTGAGGAAGGCGCCCAGTTCGGCCTTTTCCTGTTCCAGGCCGTCGGCCCCCAGACGGGCCTTGGCCAGCCGCTTGCCGAGTTCCACGGCAGGCTGGTCCACGGGGTTGATGTTCATGAGCCAGCCCGTGAGCAAGGTGGCCGCTCCCAGCAGGGCGATGAGCTTGCCGGCGGCATGCTGATCGGGCCGGGCCAGGCGCAGTTCCACCAGGGGCACGCCGCTGGAGCTCAGGGCCATGCGCGTTCCCATGGCCTCGGCGTGGATGAGCTCGCCGAAGTCCTTGCCGCGCACGTACTCGAACTTTTCCGGAAGATCGTCCGGAAACCTGGGCCCCCGGGGTTGGGCCGGGCTGGTCAGGAAGAGGCAGGCCTTGTTGCGCGGGCCGTCCAGGAACATCTGGTTCACGGAATGCTGGTCCGTGACGCCCACGGCCGGAATGGGCTGGCTGCCCTTGCCCTGCTTGCCCAGGCTCTCGGCCCAAAGCTGGGCGAACCAGTCGCCAAAGCAGGCCATGGGAGGAATGTAGGTGAAAAAGATCATTTCATCAAACCCGGCATACATCAGGGCATTGGCCCAGACCGCCAATTCAAAGGCGGGATGCGCGGCCAGGCCCTCGCCGTTCAGGTCCGGGGCGGCCAGGGGCGCGGCCACCCCCCGGGCTCCCTCGGTGAGCGCCTTGCAGTCCAGGCCCAAGAACAGGGCCGGAACAAGCCCCACGGCCGAGAGCACGGAATAGCGTCCCCCCAGGTTGGGCGGCACAGGCAAGGCGCGGATGCCCTTGTCCACGGCCTCCTCACGCAAAAACCCCTTGGTCCCGTCCGTGACCAACAGGGCGTGTTCGGTCCAGGCCTTGCCCAGGCGTTCTCGCAACCAGTCGCGCAGAATGAAATACTGGCCCACGGTCTCAATGGTGCCGCCGGACTTGGATACCGTGACCACCACGGTCTTTTCCGGCGGGAGCCAGGCCAGGTAGGTATCCAGGGCCGCGGGGTCCACGTTGTCGGCTATCCAAAGCCAGGGGCCCTTGTGCCCGGGCAGGTCCTGACCCGGGGCAAAGGCCTTTTGCAGGGCCCGGGCCCCCAGGGCCGAGCCGCCGATGCCGAGCAGAAGCATATGGTCAAACCCGCGCAGCCACGGCTCCAGCCGCCGCAATTCGGGCAGCAGCGCGTCCAGGTAATCCATGCTGAGGAAAGGCAACCCGCCCTTCTGCACTTCGTTGTGCAGGCGCTCCGCCAGTTCCGTGGCTCTGGCCCGATACTGCGCGTCGTCCAGATCCGCAAAACCGGCGTTGGTCCAATCGAGTCGGTCGGCTGCCATGGCTTCCTCCTTGGTTGGCATGCAAAGCGCCCGGCAGGGGCCGGGAGCGGCTTCCGTACTGTATATGCTACAAATTCAGCTTGAATCCAACCATGATTAATGGCGAACGTTCCAGGGGGGCTGCGGATACCGGGGCCCGTCCCCCCTGTCAAGCTTGGTCTCCCCCTGTTTTAACTTGTTTTCCCAACAGTTGCCACTGCCGGACCTACCAGGTCCCAAAAAAACAAGGCCGACGGCCCTCAGGGACCGTCGGCCAGTATAGACAGACGCTGCTTCGTCCTGGCGCGGCGCGACGCGCCAGGACGAAAACGCCGTCCTAATTATCCTGATATTCGTTCCAATGAATGGTCTTGGCGCGGGCATCGTGCTCGGCCTTGCCCACAGGCTGGAAAACGGCCACCCCGTCCGTGCGACGGGCCTGATGCACCCAGCACACGGCGTGCACGTCCGCACCGGTCTGGTCACCCTGACCCTTTTGGAGAATCTCGAGCATGCTGCGTACCACTTCCCTGCTCAGTTCCTGCACGGCGGCGGGGTCCTTTTCATACGTAACGCCCCGCAGATTCAATACTGCCTGCACATCTCCACGTTCATACCGTTGTACGATCAACTCCATGGTCTCGTCCGCGTCCACGGCCGTGGACGGAATCAAACCACTGACATCGGCGAGCACCTGAAATCGGGACAGCAGCTCATGAACAAAACCGTCCCTGTCCGGCAGGGGCGCAACCGGATCTCCGGCCGCCTCCACGGATGCGGCGGTTCCTTCTTGCTGCCCGGCCCAGGCTCCCGGCACCGCGAGCACGGCCAGGGCCAACAGGCAGGCAAGGCCGCAAAGGGCAACCCGGTTCACAAAGCCGGAAGCAGGATGCAACGCGTGGGCCGATGCCACTCGAACTACGAACATGACGAACTCCTCGATGAGAAATTCCGGGCTCTTTGTCCCTTCGGGACACGCAAGCCCGATGAGTCAAAAAAAAACAGCGGACCAACTCCGCGGAGCTGAGCCTGCCACGTTTGCCTGCCTCCGGCAACGGTGTTTTCCCCGCTTTTCGCGGCCGGAACATTCTGCCAGCCCGATCTATTCAATGGACCGATATCCCGCCAAAAATGAAATCGACACACCGGATCATCGTTGCCCGGGACGGACCATCGCGGCCCGGCTGCCCGGGCCCAACCCATTCCGCACTTGACAGCCAGGGCCGCGCGCCCCAAGGTGCAGGCCATGCAGCCGATCAATCTTCTTGACCTGACCTACGACGCACTGGAAGCCTTTGTGGTGGAAACCCTGGGCCAACCGCGTTTCCACACGGATCAAATCTGGCGCTGGCTCTGGCAAAAGGATGCCCGCTCCTTTCAGGACATGACCAACCTCTCCAAGGATCTGCGCTCCCGGCTGCCGGAACTGGCCCGGGTTCACTG
>JAQVYA010000045.1 GCA_028708865.1 Desulfovibrio sp.
ACGAGGTCCACAGGGTGGGAGGCGAGCAGGTCCAGCCCTTGGGCAAGCGTGGCGGCCGTGTGCGCCTTGTGATTTGCGTCCTCGGCCAGCTGGCTGATGATGGTGCGGATGTCCAGGTCGTCATCCACGATGAGGATGGTTGCCATGACGTGCTCCTCTGGTTTCCGGCGTGGTGGGGTATCTATGTCCCACTTTGCGCAAAAAGTCGAGGACGCCGTTCCAGGGTGCGTTTTGAGAAAAAATATTGCCTCTCAGAAGCCTTCCGGGCAATATTTTTGGCGCTGGGAGTGTTTTGGGAGGCTCGCGCACCGTGCGCGGGGTGCAAAATTTCAGCAATGCCCGGGGCATGTTTGCCATGCGGCTCCGGGACAAGGCGGGTAGTCTGGTGGATGTGCCTTTTTTTCGTCAAAAGCGGTTCGTGTACGCACTGTTCTTCGTCATTGCCGGGTTGATCCTGCTCAGCCTCTACCATGTGGATTCCCGGGAAAAGCCTTCCCTTACCCGGGAGGAGCGGCAGTGGCTGGAAGAGCATCCCGTGGTCCGTCTGGGGGTGACGCCGTCCACGCGGCCGCTGGAATACTTCGGGGACAAGGCCCAGTACAAGGGCATGGTGGCGGACTATATGCACCTGCTGAGCGACCGGCTGGGCGTCCGGTTCGAGGTGGTGGAAGCCACGAACCTGAAAAGCCTGCTCAGCAAGGCCGAAGCCCGCGAGGTAGACATGATCGCGGCCTTCTGGGGCAATCCCGCCACCATCAAGTACATGCGTTTCACCCGGCCGTACCTGGTCATGCCCACGGTGATTCTCGTGAACAAAAACCTGACCCGCTACCTCACTCTGGAAGACATGCAGGACATGGACCTGGCACTGCCCCGCAGCAACGCGGTCATTGACTACGTGCGCAAGTACTATCCCAAAATCCACATCCAGCCCGTGTACAACTATTTGGCAGCCCTGCTGCATGTTTCCTTTGACGAAATAGACGCCACCATTATTTCGCTCCCCCAGGCGAGTTACTTCATTGAGGAAAAGGGCATCACCAACCTGCGGGTGGCCGGGCATACGGATTACCGGCTCTATAACCGCATTGCCACCCGTGCGGACTGGCCCATGCTCAACAGCATTCTGCAAAAGGGCCTGGACTCCATCTCCGAAGCGGAACACGACCGCATCTACCGTAAGTGGGTCACGCTGGACCAGCACTACATTACCTTTCTGCTGCACAACAAGGTCTTCTGGATTTATTTCATCAGCATTACCCTGCTGATTTTATTGTTCATCGGTTTCATCGTGGCCTGGAACCGGATTTTGCGTCGTCGGGTCAATGCCAGCACCCTGGAGCTGAAAAAAGAATTGAATGCGCGTATGCGCCTGCTGGCCGCCATTCAGCAAGCCCAGGACGGCATCATGATTATTGATCGGGAGCGGACCATCAATTACGTGAACCCTTCCTTTGAGCGCATGAGCGGGTACACCAAGGAGGAGCTTTGCGGCGGCCATGTTTCGCGCATCCGCAGCGACCGGCACGATCCGGAATTTTATGACCGGCTTTGGGAGTCGTTGGAGCGGGGCGAGGTTTGGCGGGGGCAGACCACGTACTGCAACAAGTCCGGAGAATATTACGAGGTGGATCAGAGCATCTCCCCGGTCTATGACGACGATGGCCGGATCACCAGCTTTGTGGAGGTGGCCCGGGACATCACCGAGCGGCTGCGCATGGAAAAACAATTGCGCCAAAGCCAGAAATTGGAGGAACTGGGAACCCTCTCCGGAGGGATTGCTCATGATTTCAACAATATTCTGGCCGCCATTCTGGGGTATGCGGAATTGGCTTTGCCAACCCTGGAGGCAGACTCCCGGGGCCGGGCCAACATGGAGCGCATCCAGAGCGTTGCTCTGCGGGCCAAGGAGATGGTCAACCAGATTTTGGTGTTCAGCCGCCGCCGGGAACCCACACGCCGCCGGGTGGACATGTTGGCGCTCTTTGGCGAGGTGATCAATTTTCTGGAGATTTCCTTGCCGTCCACCATTGCCCTGCGCTCTGTCGCGGACGTGGAGCATGCCTGGGTCCTGGGAGACTCCAGCCAAGTGCACCAGGTCATCACCAACCTGGGCACCAATGCAGCCTACGCCATGCGTTCCCGGGGCGGGGTGCTGGAATTGCGTCTGGAACGGGCCCGTATAAATACGAACGTAATGCTCACCAGCGGTCTGCTGGAGCCCGGGGATTATCTCAGGCTCACGGTGGCGGACACCGGGACAGGCATTCCGGAAAACGTGCTCAGCCGGATTTTTGATCCCTTTTTCACCACCAAACCGCAGAGCAAAGGGACCGGACTAGGGCTTTCCATGGTGCACGGCACGGTCATGAGCATGGGCGGCGGTATTCACGTCACCACCCGGGAGGGCCAGGGCACGACCTTTGTGATCTACCTTCCCGAGGTCCGGCCTGCTGCGGGGCAGGAACGCCTGCCTCGGCAGGAGAGCGTCTCCGGCCAGGGACATGTGCTGTTCGTGGATGACGAGGAGGACATGGTTCGCGTGGGCGAGCAGATGCTTTCCGATCTGGGCTACACGGTGACGGGCCTTACAGACAGCCGCGAGGCCCTGAAGCGATTCCAGGACGCCCCGGAATCATTTGATCTCTTGATTACGGACCAGACCATGCCCGGCCTGACTGGAGACCGCCTGTTGGAGGCTGTGCACCGCATTCGGCCGGACCTGCCTGTTATCCTTTGCACCGGATACGCCGCATCCCTTGATATGGCCGGACCCGGCATTGATGTGAAGTCCGTGCTCATGAAGCCGTTCGACATGGCCCGGCTTTCCCAGACCGTGGCTCGTGCGCTGGGTCGGAGTTCCTGAGCCATTCCCGGCTGTGCGCTGCCTCTGCCTTGCGACTGCGTGTTGCGTTGCTCCGCTTCCGGCATAATGGTCTGAAAATTAAAAGGCTCCCGGGGTTCCGGGAGCCTTGAGCTTTTGTGCGGGGATTCGCGTTAGAGGAAGAGATACACGGCGGCCAACCCGGTCAGAGACATGGTGATGGTGTAAGGCAGGGCCAGCAGGACCATCCGTCCGTAGGAGAGGCGGATTACCGGTGCCAGGGCGCTGGTGAGCAGGAAGAGAAAAGCGGCCTGGCCGTTGGGAGTGGCCACGGACGGGATGTTCGTGCCGGTGTTGATGGCCACGGCCAGCCTGTCGAAGTGCTCCATGATGCACCCGGCCTGGGCCGCCGCCTGTTGCGGCAAAGTGGCCAGCACGTCGGCCCGGGGCACGTGGACATCGGTGAGCTGGGCCATGAGGGCCTGACCGCTCATGCCGATATCGGGAATGGCGTCCAGGAGCTGGATAAAGTGCAGTTTGGTCTCGGAGATGTACACCGTGGCCACGAACACGTTGTCGGAAATGGAGGAAAGCAGTCCGTTGGCCGCGTAGTAGGCCACGAGCTGACTCTGGCCTTTGAGGCTGAGCACGTAGTCGATGACCGGTGTGAACAGGCCTTGCGAGTGGATCACCGCCACCACGGAAAAGAAGACCACGAGCAGCGCGGTAAAGGGCAGGGCCTCCATGAAGGCGTGCCCGATCTGGTGCTCCTCGGTGACGCCGGTAAAGGCCGTGAGCAGCACGATGACGGACAGCCCCACAAGCCCCACAGCGCCGAGGTGAAAGGCCAGGGCCGCAACCAGCCAGAGACCCACCAGGGCCTGGATCACGAGCTTGACCCGGCCGCGGGTGCCTTGTTGCTCTTCGAGCCGCACTGCGGTTTCCAGCAGGAAGGATCGGATGTTCCCCGGCAATTGGTACCCGTACCCGCAGAGATGGAACTGCTCAACGAACAGGCAGGTGAGCAGGCCCACCACGAGCACCGGCATGGTCACCGGAGCGGCGTGCAGGAAGAACGGGATGAAGTGCCAGCCCATTTCTCCGCCCACCAGCAGGTTTTGCGGCTCTCCCACCAGGGTGCAGACTCCGCCAAGGGCCGTACCCACGGCGCCGTGCATCATGAGGTTGCGCAAAAAACCACGAAATTGGAGCAGTTCCTCTCGGTTTTGCTGTTTAACGCTGTCGTCCGAGATCAGGTCGTGGTTTTCCTCCTGACCTGTGCCGGAGATAAAGCGGTGGTAGACATTGTAGAATCCATAGGCCACAGCGATGATCACCGCAGTGACGGTCAGGGCGTCCAGAAAGGCGGAGAGAAAGGCCCCGGCCAGGCAGAAGAGCAGGGCAATGGTTTTTTTGGAACGCACCCGGACCAAAATACGCGTGAAGGTGAATTGCAGGAAATCCTTCATGAAATAGATGCCGGCCACCATGAAGATCAGCAGCAGGATCACCTCGAAGTTGTTCAGGGCTTCATGGTAGACGGTTTCCGGCGAGGTCAGGCCCATGATCACGGCTTCCAGGGCCAGCAGGCCGCCCGGAGGCAGGGGGTAGCACTTCAAGGCCATGGCCAGGGTAAAGATGAATTCGGCAATGAGCGCCCAGCCCGTCACAAACGGCCCGGCCACGAGCATGAGCAGTGGATTGAGAATGAGGAATCCGATGATCAGCAGCTTGTACCAGCCGGGCGCATTGCCGAGAAAGGTCAGGGCAAGGGATTTTGATAACGGTGTCTGCATGGGGGTCTCCTTGGGCATGCGAAATTGCGGCGCTTGGCGGGCAGACTGCGTACCGGGCCGGGCGTCGCGGTTGCGGGGTATGAGGTGAGAAGCGTTGCTTCGGGTCTTGGTTTGTTTCCTGTCCCGTGCATTGCAGCGGCCCTCTGGCAATCAAAACGTATGCCAAGGTTGCTTTTTCTTTATACTGAGATGAAATAATTGATTATATTTCCGTACCTATATGACAGGGAATCAGGCGTGTGATGCAGATTGCAACAGCAGATGTCGTGGTGATCTGCTTTACTGGCGTTGTCAGGCCTGTTGAGCCGTGTTCGACTGATGCAGAATGCAACGATGCGAGGGCAAATAAACCGGATAAGGCGTTGGCGTCGTCAAAAAATGTTGCGACTTGCAACAAAAAGGCGTCTGGGCAGGCACGGGCAAAGGCCATGTTTGGGGTTGGCCTTGCAATGAACCGACCGGAGCGGTCAGTCCAGATCGTGTCGTTTGAGCTTTCGCCACAGGGAGACCCGGTCGATGCCGAGAATCCGGGCGGCCTGCGTTTTGTTGCCGCCCACAGCGGCCAGGACCCGGCGGATGTGCTCCCGCTCCAGCTCCTCCAGGGGGGGCAGGGGGCTGTTGTTCCGGCTGGGGGCCAGCCCTTCGGGTAAAAGATCCCGGGTAAGGCGGCATCCCCGGCCCAGGGCCAGGGCGCGTTGCACGATGTTTTCCAGCTCGCGCACATTGCCGGGAAAGGAACAACGCATCAGAACGTCCAGGGCGTCCTGGTCAATGGTGGTGATGGTCTGCCCTGGCTGGCGGTGCTTTTCCAAAAAATGGCCGATGAGCAGGGGAATGTCTTCAGAGTGGTCGCGCAGCGGCGGGACCTGAAGCGTGACCACATTCAGCCGGTAAAAAAGGTCCTGCCGAAACCGGCCCTGTTCCACGAGTTCCCGCAGGTCGTGGTTGGTGGCCGCCACAACGCGGATATCCACCGGCAGTTCTTTGGTGCCGCCCACCCGGAAGAATCGGTGCTCCTGGAGCACCCGAAGCAGCTTGACCTGGAGGTTCAGGGGCAGTTCGCCGATTTCGTCAAAAAACACCGTGCCCTGGTCCGCTGCCTCCAGCAGGCCCTTTTGCCCATGATGCGCTCCGGTAAAGGCTTCCCGCTCATGGCCAAAAAGTTCCTTGTCCATGAGTTCGGCCGTGAACGTGCCGCAGTTGATGGGCACAAAACGCTTGCGGGCGCGCGGGCCCAGTTGGTGGATGCCCCGGGCCACCAGTTCCTTGCCGGTTCCGGTTTCCCCCTGGATCAAAACGTTGCAGTTCATTTGCGCCAGTTGGCGCACGGTTTCCTTGAGTCTGGCAAAGGGCCGGCTTTGCCCTACAAAAGGAACGTCGGCGCTGTCCCGGTCAATGATCCGGCGCAGCCGGAGCACTTCTTTGGACAGGGCGTGCCGCTCCAGGGCCCGTTCCACCTGGAGCCGGAGTTCTTCAAGTTCCACGGGTTTTTCGATGTAGGAGTGCGCGCCCTTTTGCATGGCCAGAACCGCGTTGCTCACGGTGGCGTGGCCGGTGATCACGATGACCATGACGGCGGGATGGTCGGTTTGGATGCGGTCCAACAGGGCGATGCCGTCCATGCCCGGCAACATCAGGTCCGTGATCACCAGATCGTATTCGCGACGGGCCAGTTCCCGCAGGGCTTCTTCGGCCGAGGCAAAGGCCGTCACCTCGTGCCCGGCACCGTGGAGCACATGGGTCAAATTTTCCCGGGCAATGCGTTCATCTTCCACAACCAGGATGGTTCCCGCTGTCATGCCGTGGCCTCCTCCGGCTGTTTCGGAAGTTGAATGAAGAAGACAGACCCGCTGCCGGGCCGGCTTTCCACCCGAATGCTGCCGCCGTGCTCCTCAATGATGCCGTAGACGATGGACAGTCCGAGTCCTGTGCCTCGGCCCACGGGCTTGGTGGAGAAAAACGGGTCGAACAGGCGTTGCAGGGTTTTTTCGGACATGCCGTCCCCGGTATCCGCCATGGTGATCAGAACCTGTTCCGTTTTGTCCGTTGCCGTGACTTCAATGCGGCCTTGGCGGCGGCCGATGGCCTGGGACGCGTTGAGCAGCAGGTTGATGAACGCCTCTTGGAGCCGCTGGCCGTCCATGTGCAGAATCAGGTCCTCGGGCACGTTCAGCGTAACGGTGATGTTCGGGCCGATTTGCCCGGCCGCGAGGCGCGCCGCCCCTTGGAGCACCGGTGCCAGAGGGCCGGGAGCCAGGGTGAAGCCCCTGGGCCGTGAAAAATCCAGGAGTCCCTTGACGATATTCCGTGCCCGCAAGGTCTCTTGGGTGATGTTGCGCATCATTTTTTCCGCAAGGGCGCTTTTTTCCCCCGAGTCTTCCGATACAATCTGCGCCGCAGTGGAGATATTGTTCAGCGGATTGTTGAGCTGATGGGCGATGCCCGAAGCCAAGGTGCCAATGGATGAAAGCTTCTGGGCTTGGACCAACTGCACCTGCCGTGTGCGGAGTTCTTTTTCCATGGTGTTGAGCGCCTCGAATACCTGCCGGATTTCATCCGGCCCTCTGGGCGCGGGCCGGGGGGCAAAAGTTCCCCGGGCGATTTCCTGGGTGGCCTCCCGTACCTGCTGCAATGGGCCGAGAACTCTTCGGAAAACAAAAATTACCAACACAAGTCCCACCAGGACCACAGCGGCCAGAACCAGGATCAGGATCGTATGCAGCCGCTGATGGATGACCAGGGCGTTTTGCCGCTCCAGCGCGGCAATGGCCCGGGCGTGGTCCAGGAGCCGTTGTCCCGTGCCCCGCAGTGCCAGGCCGTCCGGTTCTCGGGCGGATACTGCACCGCTCGCAGCGTCCAGTCGGTCCAGGAGGGCCGCGTAGTCGGCCAGGCCCTGCCGGATGGCGATTTCATGGACGGCGTGGCCGGACCGGCTTTGCTGCGCGGAAAGCTCGTCCAGAATGGAGGCAGCGCGGGCCACATTGGCTTTGTTTTTTTGCAGCATGGCCCTGTCGTGATACAGGAAAAAACTCTTGGCATTGTAGCGGATTTCCAAAATCAGATCCCGCAGATCATCCACCCGCTCCACCACGGTGACCTCCTGCTGGAGTTTGTGAATATTGGCAAAGGAAAGCAGCGCGATACACCCTGAAGTCAGGGTGAAGACCGCGATGGCGATCAAGATGGTCTGTCCGAGGTTTGGTTTGGTCACGGTGGTCCTCACTGCATGGGGAGGCCAGCCTATGTCCGACATGGGCAAAACACAAGATGCGTGGTCTGCCGGGGCAAGGCCCGGACCGTGCCTGCTTCGGCATCAGGCTCCGACACCATGCCTCAGTACTTGCCTCCGGCGCCATAATTCGGCGCTTGCCTCCGGCGCCATGACTCGGCGTTTGCCTTTGGCACCATGATTTGTGGCCATGGCCCGGCATTGCAATAGGAAAATGAACTCTCACAAGAATTCGGAGAATCTTCCAGCGGAGTTGTGCCAAAATGTGCTGCAAATCGAAATGATTGATGCTGAATGAATCGCGCGAATACAATAAAAGTTGTGAGGGATATCTTTTGCTGCTTTTGTAATATATTGTAATTATATGATATTTTTATGAGACACTTTGGCACGCTTGTGGCTAGGACCCACGTGATCGCAGCCGATCCGTCCCCCCGGATCGACCAACCCATCATTTGATAGTCCGGCCGGAGCGGATCAGCGTTGCTGGTTCGCCCGGTCCTGGACCAAACCGCCAAAGAAAAGATGTTTCAGAGAGGGTATGTCATGGAAATGAAGCTGACCAAGGACAAAAGCAAACTCGTGTGCTGCTGGAGCGAGCCCTGCCAGGTTCGCTTTCAGGGCAGGACCGTAACCATGCCGCGCAAAATCACCCGGCGGCTGCGGGTGAATCGTTCGGGCAGCGTTCCGGCCAAGGAACTGATCAAGCTGGGAGCCCCTGAACGTCAGCATCAGGTCTGCGCCTGGATGGACCGGGTCTGGCAGGGCTGATCCCGGATCGGTCCTGAACCATCTCCTGTTTCACATCTTCTGTATTTTTTCCTCTTTGCCTCCAGCCTGCAAAAGCCTTGCGGCCAGTATCTTTCGCCGCCTCCCGTTCCGGAGCTATCCACCCGTAATTGCAGGATGCGTTGTCTGTTGATGCAGATCAATGCCCTGCGGTTTGGCCTGGGGTATCAAAAGCGCATGGAAAGGGTTGGAACGGATGCTGTCCTTACACAATCAGGAGTTGAAAATGCAGGTAGCTGGAGTACGCAAGCAGGAGCAAAAGATTGAGGCCCTGGCCGATATCGTGGTGGAGCTTTATCCGGAATTGGCCAGGCTTTCGGTCAAGGGGGCCTTTCGCCTGGGCCTGAGCGATACGTTGCGAGAAACCGGGTACGCGCAATGGAAGGATGTGGCGGAAAAGGCGGCCCCGGAACGTCTGGCTTTTTTTGACCGGCTTTTAGACCATTCCATGGAGCATTTACTTAAGATGGGACTTCCCGAAGCATTGCAGGGATCGGTCCATGAGCGGCTGCGCGCCGCCAATGAGAAGTTTGTGAGCCAATAATCCGGCCGCGTCGGTGGCCCCCCTCACCAGGGTGTTGCTGCCGTTGGTTTGGTGCAAAATACGCTTTGGGATATTTATCCTAGAGCGTATTTTTTTGTTGCTTTGCGGACCGCATTTCCAGTACAGAGCACAACTGCGAACGATTAAGCAGCACTGCGCTCAATGAAAGTCAGCCGTCCGGCAGGGAGAAGACCATGCGCCACCGTCCTTCACAAACGGCAGAAATGCGGAAAAACGCGAATCAGGACGTCCCGGGCTCGATGCATGTTCCAGGAGCGGAGCTCTCCCCCGAGGAGCAGCAGCAGGCCCTGGCCCACCGCGTCACCCGCCAGTGCATGCAGACCCTGGCCGACGCCTTTTCCACTGGTCCGGGCGTGGAGCCGCTCAGCCGGGCCGTGCAATCCATGTACACGGATATGGAGCAGCGGCTGGGGCAGGTGGACTTTCAGCCGCCCATGGCCTGCGCTCGCGGGTGCAGCTATTGCTGTTACAATCAAATTTCCCTGACGCCTCCCGAGGCCCTGTTTCTGGGGTTGTACATGTTCGAACGTTACCAGGGGGAGCAGGTCCTTGCCCTGGCCGCACGGGTGGACAACATCCTGGCCCGGATCAAGGGCCGGACCCGCGCCGAACTCGGTGCCATGCGTCATGAATTGCCCTGTCCGTTTTTGGAGGACGGAGCTTGCGGCGTGCATCCTGCCCGGCCGCTGGCCTGCCGGGGCTGGAATGCGGTGGACGTGCGCCAGTGCCGGGCCGCCAATGAAAGCGCCAACCCCATGACCATGATCGAAAACCACGCTTTGCCGCGGGTGCTGGCCGATGCGGTCCAGTTGGGCCTTTTGCAGGGCTCCAAAGCCTGCGGCATGGAAGCGGGATTTTTGGTCATCACCAGGGCCGTGAAGCTGCTGCTGGAGCACGGCGTGGCGGAATGCGCCCGGGGCTGGCTGGCCGGGGAAGCCTTTTTCGGGCGCGGGCATTCCTGGTAGCCGACGCAGACCCAAGACACAGAAAACCGGGCACCGAGTGCAACAACACTCGGTGCCCGGTTTTTTGTGCCCCGGGATGGAATGGTTCCGTATGGCTGAACGAGCCGGGGAAAAGGCTCAGCAGGCGAGCTGCACCTTGCCCAGGAAGTCGCGCAGGCGCGGATGTTTGGGGTTGGCGAAAAATTCCTTGGGCTCGTTGGCTTCCTGAATCACGCCCTGATCAATGAAAATGACCCGGTCCGCCACTTCGCGGGCAAAGTTCATTTCATGGGTCACCACGATCATGGTCATGCCTTCCATGGCCAGCTGCTTCATGACCTCCAGCACCTCGCCCACCAGTTCGGGGTCCAGGGCGCTTGTGGGTTCGTCAAAAAGCATCACGCGGGGTTGCAGCGCCAGGGAGCGGGCAATGGCCACACGCTGCTTCTGGCCGCCGGAGAGTTGTTCCGGATAGTTGCGGGCCTTGTCCGCCAGGCCCACCTTGGCCAGCAGCTCCAGGCCGAGCTTGTCCGCCTCGTCACGATTGACGCCGCGGACCTTGATGGGACCGAGGGTCACGTTGGCGAGCACGTTCATGTGCGGAAAGAGGTTGAACTGCTGGAAGACCATGCCTGCTTCGGTGCGGACGTAGTTGATGTCCGTCTCGCGGGACATGATGTCGTGGCCGTCCACGATGACCGTGCCGGAGGTGGGGACCTCCAGCTTGTTGATACAGCGCAGCACCGTGGACTTGCCCGAGCCGGATGGCCCGATGATGCAGACCACCTCGCCTTTGTTCACGGTCAGGTCGATGCCCTTGAGCACTTCCAGGGAGCCGAAGCTTTTGTGCAGGTTCTTGATTTCGATCACGATGTACTCCTCGTTGCTGTCGGGCGGTCAGCGGCTTTGGATTTGCAGGCGTTTTTCCAGACAGCGCAGGCCCCAGGAAATGGAGATGGTCATGGCCAGATAGACGATGGCCACAGCCAGGTAGACCTCAAAGGCGCGGAAGTTCACGGCCACGATTTCCTGGCCGGTGCGGAGCAGCTCGCCCACGCCGATGACCATGAGCAGGGAGGTGTCCTTGAGGCTGATGATGAACTGGTTGCCCAGGGGCGGGATCATGCGTTTAAAGGCCTGGGGCCAGACCACGTAGAGCATGGCCTGCCCGCGCCGCAGTCCGATGGAGCGCGCGGCTTCCATTTGACCAGGGTTGATGGACTGCACGGCGCCGCGGACGATTTCGGCGATATAGGCCCCGGAGTTTACCGCGATGACCAGGATGCCCGCCACCAGGGGCGGGATGCGCATGCCCAGAGCCATGGGCACGCCAAAATAAAGAAACATGGCCTGCACGAGCATGGGGGTGCCGCGAATCGTTTCCACGTAGAATCCCGCCAGCTTGCGGACGAGAAAATTGCGTGAAAGTTTCATCAGACCGGCCAGGGCTCCCAGGAAAAAGCCGAGGGACAACCCTCCGAGCGTGATGTAGATCGTCAGCTTGAGCCCGCGCATGAGCATGGGCAACGTGTCCACGACCACGCTGGGTTCAAATTGAAATGCCATGTGTGCCTCGATTGGTTGAAACTGAACAGGAAAGGGGTCCGCACAGAGCGGACCCCGTCAATTGATTGGTTACACTGAAACTTACTTCGGCTCGGTCTGGAACCACTTCAGATACAGCTCGCGGTAGGTGCCGTTTTCGCGCAGCTCGGCCAGGGCGGCGTTGACCTTCTGGACCATTTCGGTGCTGCCCTTGGGGAAGGCGATGCCGTAGGACTGGCCCTGGTACAGGGGACCCACGACCTTGACCAGGCCCTTGCCCGCCTTGTTCATGAAGTCGGCGATGACCGGGGAGTCGAACATCACGGCGTCCGCGCCGCCGGTGAGCAGTTCCATGAACATGGCGTCGTTGTTGGGGAAGAGCTTGACTTCCTTGGCCTGGGCATGGGCCTTGACGTAGTCCTCGGAGGTGGTGCCGGTCTTGGTGGAGACCACCAGGCCGTTGAGGTCTTCAATGCCGTTGATGGTGTCGTTGTCCGCGCGCACCAGCACGAGCAGGCCCGCGTTGTAGTACGGGTCGGAGAAGTCCACCACTTCGGCGCGTTCGGGCTTGATGGTCATGCCGGCGATGCCCACGTCGATCTGACCGGACTGCAGGCCGGGAATGATGCCGTTGAAGTCCATGGGCTGGAGGTTGTATTCCATGCCCATTTCCTTGGCAATGGCGTCCCAGAGTTCCACGTCGAAACCGGTGTGCTGGCCAGTGGCCGGGTCTTTGAACTCAAAGGGGGGGAAGTTGGTGTCCGTGGCCACGATGAGCGGGCCGGCAAAGGCCGTGGCCGCGCTGATGACCAGGGCGGCGGACAGCAGCAGGGTGACGATGCGTTTCATGAATCCTCCTCAAGTATTGGGGTAGAAAATTCAAATCCCTGAGACCATGTTCGCCCGGCACCCGGGCGTTGGTTCCCGACGCGACACCCCAAGGGGAATTGTCGCAAAAGCGTCACATTTTCGCTTAATCCGTCGGAATTTTCAAGGCCAAGGTGAAGAGGATTCGTGAATACCGCTTATGTATGACAATTGCGGGGCGTCGTATCTGAACGGTTTTTTGTGCGCTTCGGCAGGAAAAAGGGTCAGGGTGACCCCAATTTGAAGCGTAAACGCAGAACACCGTCCGTGAAATCGTGCGAGATGAGCAGAAAACGACCCACTTCCAATGTGTTTTTCACATGCGGGCCAATGCAGGGGCAGGCATCGAAATCCCCCACGCGGACGATGCGGATGCGATCGCCCGCATCGGCGGGCAGCCGCTCCAGGCCGAAGCACGTGCCCGCAGTGCCCCGGTCCAGGTATTCTTCGCGCACTTCCAGGCCCCGGCGAAGCTGGGCATTGATCAACTCTTGCAGTGCGCGGACCTCCCCTTCCTGAAGGTCCCGGTGGAACCGGTAGTCGCATTTGGATTTTTTGCGGTTGATGTGCGCCGAAAAACACCGTGCGCATCCCAGGGTCCGTACCATGGCCTGGTTGAGTACGTGTTCGGCCGTGTGCATGCGTGGATCGTGAGGCATGGGCTGGAGTCCTTTGGTGTGGGCGGCGGGGCTGCGCTAACGGGCGGAAGTCCCGGCTGCTCAGGCGTTTTGCAATCGCAGCCGCCGCACGTCGACAGGACCGCGTTGTACTGTGCGATGGTAACGCACATCGGGTTCACCGAAAAGCATGACGTAGCCGGGCCGGTAGCCGTCCGGCAATTGCAGGGCCAGGGCCAGCTCCGGCACGGCCAGCATGGCCATATGCGCGAACCCGCACCAGAGCGTGCCCAGCCCGGCGGACGCCGCCAGCAGCTCAAAGGAGTTCAGGCGGATAAAGCAGTCCGCATCCGGAGTGGGACCGTCCTCCTTGGTGGAGGCCACCAGCATGTGCGGGGCATTGCGGAAAATGATGTCCTGGCCTTGGGCGTAGCGGTCCGCCAGGGTGCCCAGAAATTCCATGCCCTGGGGCAGGCGTTGGTTTTTTCTGGCCAGGTCCAGGCCGTGGTAGGTCAGTCGTCGGTATTGGTGCATCACAGCCGGGTCGTCCACCAGCGTGAGGATCAGGTCGCGGTTGTTGCGGCCAGTGGGCGTGGCCGCCAGGGGCTGCATGAGCCGGTCGATGCGGGCCGGGTCCACGGGGTCGGGCTTGAACCGGCGCACGCTGCGACGCGCCAGAATGAGCCGTTCCATTTGTTCCTGCCCGGGAAGTCCTTCAGCGGCAGACTGGCTTTGGTCCGGATCCAGGCCAAAGATGGAGAGGGCGGCCGTGGGGCAGATGGCCAGACAATGCTGGCAGGCGATGCAGCGTTCGGCCCGTTCCGGCACCACTTCGGGCTGGTCGGACACCATCGCCAGCACTCCGGCAGGGCAATCCTGGACACACTCTCCACAACCAATGCAGCGTTGCGGGTCAATTCGAAATTCGATCATGCTTCATCCTTTGCCGTGGGCCGGAAGGCGGACCGGGTTTCCGGGGCGAACAGCGGTTGAATCCTGGTGGTGACTTTGTGCACGGGCCGGGTTTCGACGCGTTGTGGCTCCGGGCGTGGGGAAGGGCCCTGGGGCTTGACGCCGAGAAGCGAGCAGCCCGCCTTTTTGAGCAGGGCTTCGGCCACGCTCTGTGTGAATAACCCGGATAAGCCGCGTTGCGCAACCGTTCCCAAAATCAACAGGTCCGCCCGCAATTCCGTGGCCAGGGGAGGGAGCACCGTGGCGGCCGGTCCTTTGAGCAGGTGGGGGTGAAGCACGAAGTGGGAAAATCCATTGGCTCGGACCCGGTCAGCCGCGGCATTGCCCAGGTGATGCAATTCATTTCGATGCCGGGCCCGCTGCTTTGCGTGGTGCGATGCCAGGTCGTCCTGTGCCTTGCCTCCCCGGCCCAGGAGGGCTTTTTCGGCAAAAGGTTCCCAACAATGGACCACATGAAGGTTTGCGGCTTCGGACACGGCAAATTCAGCGGCCATTTCGAGAATTCGTTGATTCAGCCGTTCCCGGGCCGGAGACGTCCGCAGCGGATCCAGATCCACGGCGGCAAGAATGGTTTTGTGCCGGGGCTTTTCGATTCCCTTGATGAACAGCACCGGGCAAGGGCATTGCCGCAGCAGACGCCGGTCCGTGTGGTGGAGCCGGGCCATGAAGCCCACTGGCCGGGCCGGTTTGATGACCAGATCATGACCGTTGGATGAAACCGCTTCTTTTATCTTGGGGGCCGTTGGTCCCGTCACTACGGCGGGCCGAATCGGCAGGTGCGTGGTATACGGGCGGACCAGCGCCATGAGCCGGGAAAGCGCCGCTGCAAAACGGGTGGTGGCCGAGCCCTTTCCCGAAGCAGGAATGATCTCCATGACCGTCAATGCTGCCTGGTTGTTCCGGGCGGCCAGGCGGACGGCCTGTTTCAGGGCGTGGGATTGGTTCGTCTTGCTGTCGGAGACGTACAGGATGTTTTGGAACAACCGCATTTTCACCTCCGTGGTTTGTTGTGAATTGTTGATTGGTGGGGCGTGGATGGCCCGTTGTTGATCGCTTGTGATGGTTTACGGTTGGTTGTCGCAGGTCCCCTTTGTGTTGGGAGTTGGTCATTGGTCCCGGGTTTCCCAGGGGGGGCGGCAGTTGGTCGGTCCGGACCAGGGGCGGAAGGATATTTCAACCGCGTCCCTTGGCTCCGGCACTGGTCATTATAAGACTGCCGCTGAGATGCTGAAATATATCAGTATGGTTGATATGTCGGTGACCGCCAGGGTTACGGGCCCGGCCGCGATTTTGAGGTCAAGTTTCATTCGGTGCAGTAGGGTCGGGATGCTCAGCCCGAAAAATACCGCGCTGCAAATGGCCAGGGATAGGCTGACGCCGATGGCTGCGGCGGCCCGGGAATCCCCCTGCCAGAGCCAGACAATGAGACCCACGATGGCCCCGCAGGCCAGTCCCATGAGCAGGGCGGTGCGTACTTCGCGCCAGAGCACCTTCAGGTACCACGTCAGGG
The DNA here is from genome assembly GCA_028708865.1 of Desulfovibrio sp. GTDB lineage: Bacteria > Desulfobacterota > Desulfovibrionia > Desulfovibrionales > Desulfovibrionaceae > Paucidesulfovibrio. Next base: position 15,659 of record JAQVYA010000045.1, read on the forward strand.
TGGGGTGCCGGGCCCGCAGCGCCTGGATCGTGACGGTCATGGACTGGGTGCTGACGCTTTCCCCCAATCCGAGGACCAGGGTGAGGAAAAATGCCAGGACAAGGCTTTGGGACAATGTCGCCTCAAAGACGCCCGCCAGCAGGGCGCAGGCCGTGCCGCTAGCTATGGTGGCCAGCAGCCAGGGGATGCGAAATCGAAAGGCCCGGAGGGGAGCGGCCTCCCGAACCTGCAAAAGACGAAAGCCGAGCATTTCAAAGGTCCGGTCCATGCTTTTCTGGTCGGCCAGGTCCAGGGCGTGATCAGTGAACATGCCCACGTTGACCACGCCGAGAATGCGCTGGTCGGCATCCGTAATGGGAAAGGCCAGGAATTTATGCCGGACAAAGTATTTGTGGGCATCCAGAACCGTGGCCTTCTCCGGGATGGTGATGATTTCCCGGATCATCACATCGGAAATCCGCTGATCCAGGGCCGCGCCGAGCAGCCGCCGTGTGGGTAAAACTCCCACCAGGCACTCCTGGTCGTCCACGACGTAAAAATAAATGATCTCGTCTTCCAGTTCTTTTTGGCGGATGGCTTCCAGCGCCTGTTCAATGCGCATGTCCTGTTGCAGGGTGGCCACTTTTCTCTGGGCATAGGCAATAACGGGACGATGAAGACGAGTGCGATTTTTTCTGGTCATGGCGGCTCCTGCGAAGTGGGAAGGTTGTGGCGTACGTGGCGACTATTTGAATATTTTTTTGATACAAAGTGTTCGATTGCAGAAGGCGTCGATGGACCGGCGCAGACAAAGACCCCCATCCGCAGCGCATGGCCGGGGATGAGGTGGATCGACAAGTACGGACTGTGGGAAAACGACCAGCGTTAAGGGCGGCGAACGCTTTGAGGGGCGTTCTTCCGGAGAAAATTACCGGATGCAAAAAATATAATATGGAAATTTCGTTCTATGGGAGAGCGCCGCCGGGCTGGTCTCTGCCGTCTGCAATAACTTTTTATAATCTAACAAATTTTTTTGATTTTGGGAAGCCCGGTGACCCGGGTTTGCCTGTTGCTATGGATCCGTGCTGCAATTCAAGGGGTTAGGCTTGGGGTGGCGGCGGATTTTTGAAATCCGGACGGCAAAGGCCGGGAGTCGCTTTGGAAAAACGGCCGCCGGCAGCGGTCAGGCCAGGTCGATCAGTTCGGCCAACCGAGGGTGGGCCTGTTTGATGCGCAGGATCATCTTGTCCTGGTGACGGATGCGCACCATGGCGCGGAGCATGAGAAAGACGCCGAACAAGATGAGGGCGCCGCAGAGCAGCAAGAGCGGGCCGATGAGGTACAGAACCTCGAACGGATTGTAGAGCTTGGAGGTGGCCACGAGCACGCTCACGATGGACATGGGCAGGGCCACGATGGCGATGCCCGTGCGCATGGAGGACAGCGAGGTGCGCTTTTCGGCCAGGAGCAACTGGGCCTCGTTGATGAGGGTCTTTTCGGACCGGCCCGCATCGGGGCCGTTGCCGGGCGTCGAAGGGGATGAGGATACGGAATTCTGCATTCTGGCTACTTACCTTGGCCCGCGCAGGAGCGCAAGCGTTCCGGACAGCTTTCCGGAGCGGAAACCATTGCGCCCGTCGTGGCGGTGTCGTATCCAGAAACTGGGAACACACCTTAACCAGGGAGATCGGCAATGCCTTTGATTCGGTTTTTGGCACTCTGCGCGGTTCTGACCTCGCTGTGGGTCCTCCCGGCCGGGGCGCAGGAGCTTTCCGCCGGGCAGACCGTGTACGTTCCGGCATACGCGCATATTTATCATGGGGCCCGGGCGCGGCCGTTTGATCTGGCCGTGACCCTGAGCATCCGCAACACCGACCTGCAACACGCCATCACACTCACCAGTGTGGATTTCTACGACACCGGGGGAAAGTTGGTGAAGGTCCATCTGATCAAGCCGGTGCGTCTGCCGCCTTTGGCCACCCATGAGATTCTGGTGGACGAGCGGGATTCCCTGGGCGGCTCGGGTGCCAATTTCATTGTGCGCTGGCAGTCGGATCAGGAGGTCAACGTGCCCATTATCGAAAGCGTGATGATCGGGACTCAATCCCAGCAGGGTATATCATTCCGCTGCGTCGGGCGGCCCGTGCAGGAGAACCACTGATCCCGGCCTCCAGGAGGCTGATAAAAAAGGTCACCTTCAATACTTGCCAAGTGGTGTGGACATTGTTAATTGGAAGTTGCCGGACCATTGCAGGTGCGGTAGACGGACCGCCCCACGGGGAGAGGGCCGCGTGCGGGGCCGGATGCGCCTTTGGCGCCGCACCATGAGACCATGCTTTGACGTTGGAACCCGGCTATGCCGGGCTGGCGCGCCGACCGGACTATTCAAGGTCTCACCGGCGGCGGGTCGTGCGCACAATGTACGTCAGGAAACCAAACCGGAGCGGATGCGCCCAAGAGGCACACGCTCCATCGCGTCGGCGGCGTCGCGGCCCTGGGCTGCGGAAGATGTCCGCCCAGCGCGGGCAAAGGCCGCCCTCAGGTCTGTGGCGCAATGGTCCCAAGAGGACCCGGCGACCAAGGAGACCGACATGGCCAAGCGTATTTTGAACCGTCTGCGGGGCAGCATGAATAGCGTGCGCTTCAATCTGATGCACTGCGCGTGCCGTCGATTGGAGCGGGCCGGGCTGAACCCCCACGAACCGTTCTAAGGCATACACCACGACGCAATCGGGGCCAGGCCCCGAAATGGAAAAAGACCCGGAGACCGACCTCCGGGTCTTTTTTTGGTCTGTAAACGGGTTGACCAACTCAGGGAACCGGGTGTATTGGTCCAACCAGTTCTTGATTTTCTTGATTGGCCCAACCACTTTGCCGCGTACACGTCTGGACAAGCGGCAGGACATGGCGGCGGCCAAGCCAACGATCAGGAGCCTGGCGGACCAGACCCGCGCAACAAACGCCCACGACGATCAAAGGACGGTATCGCCATGAGCAACAAAATTGAAGACCGGGGGCCACAATCCATGCGCCGGAAATCGACTGCCACCAATGCCGCCCCGCTGCCCGCTGAATCTGAAAGCGGCGCACAGCCGGGGATCCAGCGCCGTTATCAGGAGATCACGGCCCGGATACGGGAGATGTTGGCGAGCGGAGCGCTGGGACCCGGGGACCGTCTGCCCTCGGAACGGACTCTGGCGGAGCGGTTTCGGGTCTCGAGAAACAGTGTTCGCGAGGCCATCCGCGCCTTGGCGGAACAGGGAGTGCTGGAGAGCCGCCGGGGGGACGGAACCTATGTACGCGAACCGGACGGCGAGTCCCTGGCTGCGGCGTTTGTGGCCGGGTTCGAAGCCCAGCGGCACCGCATCGCCGAAATCTTTCAATTTCGTCGCATGATCGAGCCGCCCATCGCCGCGCTGGCGGCGCGTCACGTTTCTTCTCAGTGGTTGGACCGGCTCAAGGTCCTGGTCTGCGACCAACATCAACGCCTGCTGGCGGATGTGGATGACGCGGACCTGGACGTGGCTTTTCATCTGGAAGTGGCGAGGGCTTCAGGGAACCAGGTGGTGGTGGAGGCGCTCAACGCCTTGCATGAAATTCTGGCGGAAACGCGTTCCAGCTTTTTGCAGACCCGGGAGCGGCGGAGCATGGCCATCCAGGCGCACTTGCGGATCATTGCGGCTCTGGAGGCCCATGACCCGGAAGCCGCGTCCGAGGCCATGCGCGCGCACCTGCACGCCGTGGAGGACGCGGCCCTGGGCGAAGCGCAATCTCAAACGCAGCGAGGATAAATCGGATGTTGCAATTGCTTCTGACGTACGCGTTGCTTGGCGGAGTGGCCGGGGTGCTTGCCGGTCTTTTCGGCATCGGCGGCGGATTGGTCATCGTCCCCATGCTTGTGCTGGCCTTTGAGTGGCAGGGCATGGACCCCAATTTAATCATGAAGGTGGCCCTGGGCACGTCCCTGAGCACCATTATCTTTACCTCTATTTCCAGCAGTCTGGCGCACCACAAGCGCGGAGCCGTGCTCTGGAACGTTGTGCTGGCCATTGCCCCGGGCATTGTGGTGGGAACCTTTTTGGGGGCCTATTCGGCACACTGGCTGCCCACCAACTTCTTACGCATCTTTTTCGTCGTATTTCTGTACTATGTGGCTTGGCAGATGCTTACCGGCAAGAAACCGCCGGCATCCCGAACTTTGCCTGGTTCTGCGGGTATGTTTGGCGCGGGCGGCATCATCGGCGTGATTTCGAGCTGGGTGGGCATCGGCGGCGGGACGCTGTCCGTGCCGTTCTTGCACTGGTGCAACACCAAGATTCATGCCGCCATCGGCACGGCGTCCGCCATCGGATTTTTCATCGCCGTGGCCGGTACTCTGGGATACATCCTCGGCGGCTGGGGTATGGAGGGTGTGCCGGGCCCGGCCTTGGGCTACGTGTCCATTCCTGTCATGCTGGGTATTGTCTGCGTGAGCGTTTTCACCGCGCCATTGGGGGCGCGGCTGGCGCACAGCCTGGATACCAACAAGCTCAAGCGCATTTTTGCCCTGCTTTTGATCGTGGTTTCCAGCCGGATGCTGCTGAAGGTCTTGGATGTGATGTAGGCCAGAACGGCCCGGCATTGCAGCGGGCGTTCTGATTCTGAGCAAGACAGCCCGCGCCCCGCTTTGGTCCCCGGGGCGCGGGCTGTCTCCTTGTTGTCCGTTTATGGGGGGCAACCGTTTCCCTGTCGGCCGCTTTGGGCCGTGCAGAGTTTAGGTCAGACTGTTGGGGAAG
>JAQVYA010000046.1 GCA_028708865.1 Desulfovibrio sp.
TAAGGAACATATCACCAAAGACATGGACCGCATCAGCCAAGCGGCGGACAAAATGCAGCAGCTCCTGGACGAGCTGCTGGAACTCTCCCGCGTGGGACGGCTGAACAACCCGCCCGAGGACGTGGACCTGACCACCCTGGCCCACGAAGCCGTGGAACTGGTGGCCGGGCAGATCACAGAACAGGGCGTGGCCGTGGACATCCAGGCCGGGCTGCCCACTGTGCACGCGGACCGCCCCCGCATGCTGGAGGTGTTTCAAAACCTGGTGGACAACGCCACCAAATTCATGGGCGACCAGGCCGAGCCGCGCATTGAAATCGGCGTCCGCCGGGAGAACAGCGAAGATGTAGTCTACGTCAAAGACAACGGCATCGGCATTAAAAAGGATTACTTCCAAAAAGTTTTCGGGCTGTTTGACCAACTGGACCAGGGCAAGGGAGGAACAGGCATCGGCCTGGCCCTGGTCAAACGCGTCATTGAGACCCATGGCGGAAGAATCTGGGTGGAATCCGATGGCCTGGGCCATGGTTCCACATTCTGCTTCACCGTCAAGGGAATGAACAGCTGACCCTAAACAGCGAGGCCGTCCTTTGTTATGATGAAGTTCTCCGACGTCAACCTGCTGGACGAACTGAACAAGCCGGAAAACCGGGAGCTCAAGGACTGCTTCAAACAACGGACCTTTGACCGGGACACCCAGGTCTTTCAGGCTTCGGAGCGCCGCAGCCGGCTCTTCGTGGTCCGGTCGGGCCGGGCCCGGGTCTACCTCAGCTACGAGGACAAGGAATTCACCCTGACCATCCTCGGGCCCGGCGACATTTACAGTACCCACACACGCGCCGCTGTGCACGCCCTCACGGATCTGGAACTGCTCATCACCGATGCCGAGGGGTTTCGGCGCAACCTGCCCCTGTTTCCGCAAATGTCCGGCACCATCATCCACGTGCTGGGCGGGGTTCTGAGCAGCACCTTCAGCATCATCAGTGGGCTGGTATTCAAGGACGCCAGCCAACGCCTAGCCGAATTCCTGCTCTCTGAAGCCGGAGGACCGGACGCACACGTGGAGCCCGGCACCCTGGTCCAACCCGGACTGACCGTGGAACAAATCGCCCACCTGGTGGGCTCCACCCGGCAAACCGTTTCCACACTGCTCAACGACATGATCCGTTCCGGGGTCATCAGCCGCCAGGGACGGGGCAACTACGTGATCCAAAGCCCCCGCTGCCTGCGCGAATACAGAAACAGCTGACCACGGCTTCAGAGAACCACTTCGTCGCCTTTTCCTTTGCCGACTCCGACGGTCCGGTTTTGCCTTAATCAGCCCCCGCCCCTTACATACGAAACTAGATTTCGTGTAACGAAAATCATTGCAGCCCCCCAACATTCTTTCCTTTTTCACCACTTTTTGTCATCCAGACGACAGACGCGGCCGCCCGTCTGCGGTATCCTGCATCCAGTATCCCCCTTGAATGTCCCCTGCCGCCCCTGGGAGGGGACCAGCGCAAAGGAGGCCCTTGCTCATGGCAAAGGAAAAACGCACCCTGGACGATCTGACGCTTTGGGACGATGCCAAGCAGATGATCCAAAAAGCCCGCAAAGACGGCGTGGAAACCGTCTGGGATCGCCTGGAACAACAGACCCCGCATTGCGTGTTCTGTGAAAAAGGCACCACATGCAACAAATGCGTCATGGGTCCCTGCCGCATCAGCGACAAAAAACCACGCGGCGTCTGCGGGGCGGACGCGGACCTGACCGTGGCCCGCAACTTTGGCCGATTCGTGGCCGCCGGGGCCGCAGCCCACTCGGACCACGGACGCGACCTGGTGGAAACCCTGTACGCCTTTGGCCAGGGCAAGACCAAGGATTACGGCGTACGCGACGAGGAAAAACTCCGACGCATTGCCGCAGAAATCGGACTGCCCCAGGAAGGGCGCAGCGTCCAGGACGTGGCCCGCGACCTGGCCGAAGCCTTGATCCAGGATTTCGGCTTTGCCACAGGGAACGTGAGCTTCCCCCGGACCCGCGTCCCCAAACAGCGGCTGGAGCTCTGGGACAAGCTGGGCATCACCCCGCGCGGCGTGGACCGCGACATTGTGGAAATGATGCACCGCACCCATATGGGCGTGGACAGCGACGCAATCAGCATCTGCCTGCATGCGGCGCGGGTTTCCCTGGCCGACGGCTGGGGCGGGTCCATGATCGCCACCGAGCTTTCGGACATCATCTTCGGCACCCCCAAGCCCTGCACTTCCAAGGTGAACCTGGGCGTGCTCCAGGCGGATCAGGTCAACATCCTGGTGCACGGCCACAGCCCCATTGTTTCGGAAATGATCCTGACGGCGGCGCGGGATCCGGAAATGCTCCGCCGGGCCGAGGCGGCCGGGGCCAAGGGCATCAACATTGCCGGGCTCTGCTGTACCGGCAACGAGGTGCTCATGCGCCAGGGCGTGCCCATGGCCGGAAACCACCTCATGACCGAACTGGCCCTGGTTACAGGCGCGGTGGAATGCATTGTGGTGGATTACCAGTGCATCATGCCCAGCCTGGTGCAGACCGCAGCCTGCTACCACACCCGCTTTGTCAGCACCTCGGACAAGGCCAAGTTCACCGGGGCGGACCACGTGGAATTCAACTACGCCAACGCTCGGGAAAAGGCCTTTGCAATCGTGGCCGAGGCCGTGGAGAACTTCACCCGCCGTGATCCCAGCCGGGTGGAAATCCCCGGTGAACCCGTCGAGATCACCTCCGGATTTTCCAATGAAGCCATTCTCCAGGCCCTGGGCGGCTCCCCAGCTCCGCTCCTCGACGCGATCAAGGCGGGCAAAGTGCGCGGCGTAGCCGGCATCGTGGGCTGCAACAACCCCAAGCTCAAGCATGACCACTGCCACGTGACCGTGGCCCGGGAGTTGATCAAGCGCGATGTGCTCGTGCTGGTCACGGGCTGCGCCACCGTGGCCATGGGCAAGGCCGGGCTGCTCATGCCCGAAGCAGCGGACCAGGCCGGTGACGGGCTGGCCGCAATCTGCCGCGCCCTGGGCATTCCTCCGGTCCTGCATGTGGGCAGCTGTGTGGACAACGCCCGCATCCTGCACATTTGCGGCCTGCTGGCGCAGGAACTGGGAGTGGACATCGCGGACCTGCCCGTGGCGGCCAGCGCCCCGGAATGGTATTCGGAAAAGGCGGCGGCCATCGGGCTCTACGCCGTGGCCAGCGGCATCTACACCCATCTGGGCCTGCCCCCGCACATCACAGGCAGCGAAACCGTGACCTCCCTGGCCCTGGAAGGGCTGGACAATGTGGTGGGGGCCTGCTTTGCCGTGGAGCCCGATCCGGTCAAGGCGGCCGCCCTCATGAACGACCGCATCAGCGCCAAGCGCAAGGCCCTGGGCCTTTCCGACTAATATACCGGGCGGACCGCTGCCACGGGTCCGCCCTTTTTCCCTGTTCCTTCTCCCCGGAGGCGTATCATGAAACTGGCATTTGCAGGCAAAGGCGGCGTGGGAAAAACCTCCCTCGCGGCCTGGACAGCGGACTACCTGGCCCGGCAGGGACACAATGTCTGGATGGTGGATGCGGACACCGCCCTTTCCCTGGGCCAGGCTTCCGGCCTTATGCCGGAGGAACTCCCCGTTCCCCTGGTCCGCCGCGAAGACTTGGTCCGCGAACGCATCGGCGCAGGCTTCCTGAACATGAACCCTGACGTGGACGACCTGCCCGAGCGACTGGCCGTGGACGTCCCCCTGGGAACAACGCCCAACCCGGGCATCACACCAGGGAAAAAACAACTGCTGGTCATGGGAACCGTGGCCGGTGCCGGAGGCGGCTGCGCCTGCGCGGCCAATGCCTTGCTCAAGGCCCTGCTGCACCATGTGGTCTTGGAACGCCGCGAATGGGTGCTGGTGGATCTGGAAGCAGGCGTGGAGCACCTGGGGCGCGGCACCGTGGCCTCGGTGGACGGGCTGGTGGTGGTGAGCGAGCCCAGCCTGCGCGGCCTGCAAACCGCGGCCCGCGTCGGCGCTCTGGCCCGGGACCTGGGCCTGACCCGCCAGGCATTGGTCCTCAACCGCCACAGCGGCCGTGACCCCGCCGTGGCTTTGGACGGTCTGCCCCGGCTTGCAGCGTCCATCCCGCCCCTGGACGGCCTGGTGGAACGGCAATTCACCTCCGCCTCCGTGCTCGGACTTCCCGAATCCCAGCTCCTGGATGCCGGGGTCCAAACGATTTTGGACGTTTTCGACCAATGATTTCAACAAGAAGAATACCAGCTACACCAAAGCTGCAAGTCGCGGTGCCGGAGGCTTGACAATTCTACTTTTTTGGTAGACTTTGAAATCGGTTTCTACACGATACCAGGACGAATCGTCGTTGCCGGGCGTTCCTCACCCTATCTCCACCCCCGGAACCACGACGACGATGGCATCCAGGTTCTCCGTCTGGGCCTGCCGCCGCACACCATGTGCAGCGAGACCGCCCTCTGCGCCAATCGGCCTGAGGTCGTTGCCCAATGCGTGCATGCGGTGGAACCCGACCCCGAGAAGGCCGATACAGAACATGGACACCCTCAACGGCGCGAATTCGCGCAAGGCCTTGGGGCTCTCGGACTAGGCTCCGGGGCGGCCCGGCATAGCTGGGCCGTCCTTTTTTTTTGCCTACTTCCTCCCTTTGCCGACCTCCCGGCATCCTTTTCTCCGGTCTTCGACACCCCTTCCGGCACCCCGGTTCCTTTTTTCGCCCCACCCCTGTTCCAAAGGTTCACAAGGCTTGCGCTCCTTTATCCAACAGGGTATTTGATCGATATTGAAAATCAAAATCAAAAACAAATGAGGTAACGCATGCAGCAACATGAAAAAGGGAATGTATTCACCGGGCGCATGGCCGGCAGCCATTACCGCCGCTGGTCCCGGCTGCTGGGGATGGGAGACGGATTCTACGGCCGCATCGCCGGAACCGTCGTGCTCCGGCCAGGCATGCGTGCGCTGGACCTGGGTTGCGGTCCCGGTTCGCTCTGCTATGCGCTGGCCCAAAGCGCCACGCCCCAAGCCGAGGTCATCGGGCTGGACCTTTCCCCGGACCAACTGGCTGAGGCGCGCCGCCGCACTCGCGACTGCGCCTGCCAAACGCGCTTTTTGCTGGCCTCCATGGACGAGGTTCCCCTGCCCGACAACAGCGTGGACCTGGTGGTCTCTTCCCTGGCCCTGCACGAAACCCCGCCCCAGGTTCGCCGGGGAGCCATCGCGGAAGTGGCCCGGCTGCTCCGCCCTGGGGGGCGCTTTATCCTGGCGGATCTGGGGCGTCCCGGATTTGGACTCTGGTCCATGATCTGGCTGCCCATGATATACCTGCACCGCCACCACCGGCATCACCCGGCCCAAGGTGAAAGCTACGAAACCCTCTGCCAGGACCAGGGCCTGCTGCTGGAACAACAAAGCCGGATCAATTCCATGGTCCACCGGCAGGTTTTCCGTACGCAAAAACAGGCCCAGGCTGCGGCCTGAGCCGCCACCAGTCAGGCTTGACCGCTCCTTCGGCACGGCAGAGCACCAAAGCAACGCTAGCGAACATTTTGATATGAAATGAACAATAAGTGGACAGGGAGCCGCCCCTGGTCGGGCGCTCTGTACAGCGCCTCGCAGGGCCGAAAGAACCCGTTTGGAGGGTTGTCCGGCGTCATGCCGAAGCAGTGGCTTTCATGTCAGCATTTTCATTAACGTAAAAAACCGACTACGCGTCAAGGTGCTGTGCGGGTAAGTAGACATGCTCAGAACAGTTCGCTTTCGTGACTGCCCCCGTCTTTGGTGTAGACCCCCCGTCTTTGGTGTAGCCCCCGGAGAGTTGAGAACCAACAACGAAAAAGGCCATCCCTTTCGGGACGGCCTGTACTTTCGGAGATGGTGGGCTCGGCAGGATTCGAACCTGCGACCTTTCGGTTCGTAGCCGAATGCTCTATCCACTGAGCCACGAGCCCACGCGAGGAAGAGAGAACTAAAGCAATCCCCTCCGGTCGTCAAGCCTTTTTTCATTTTTTCTGAAATTCGTTCCCTGGCCCCTGCCGGCACCGTTCAACCGGGAATTGGCCCTGCGGGCAACGACCCGGCAAAAACCGAACCCGTCCACCACCTCAGGACAGGACGCACCCAGGGCCGGTGCGACTCACAGCTCGGCCCAGCGAAAACAATCCGTGGTGTGATCATTGACCATGCCCACGGCCTGCATGAACGCGTACACCGTGGTGCTGCCCAAAAAACGCATGCCCAGGCCGCGCAATTCCCGGGCCAGTCGGTCGGATACCGCGCTGTTGGCGGGCACGTCCTCGGGCCGGGTCCATTGGTTCCGCACGGGCCGCCCGTCCACAAAATCCCACAAAAAGGCGTCCAATGACCCGTGCTTTTGCTGAATGTCCAAGACCACTCGGGCATTTTGCACTGCGGCTTCGATTTTTTTCCGGTGTCGCACAATGCCAGGATCCGTGACCAATTGCTCCACCTGTTCGGACGTAAACCGGGCCACGGCCTCAGGGTCGAACCCGGCAAACGCGTGGGCATACCCTTCGCGCTTGCGCAGGATGGTCTCCCAGGACAGTCCGGCCTGGGACGCCTCCAGCACCAGCATCTCAAACAGCTTGCGGTCCTCATGCACGGGAACGCCCCATTCCTCGTCATGATACCGCACATAAAACGGCTTGTTCTCCGGAACCCAAAAGCAGCGTTGCCGCATCTTGCCCGCCTCCTCAAAACAGGGTACCACCTTGGCACCGGATCGGACCAAGAGTGAGCGCCCGCACTTTTGCGCGGGGCTGTTCCCTTGGACCACAAAACACCACGGCAGACAAGGACATTTCAGGCATTGCAAGGGACATTTTTTTTGACTCGACCTGCGCTTTCCCCTATTCTCGTGCGTCAGTCCGGTCCCTAGCAACCGTTCACCAACCTTTCGAGACCAGGAACGCATTCCAATGTACACGCTCAACACCCTGCCCGGCGACGACGTCCGCCAGATCATGTGGCGCTTCGCCGAACGCTTTGACCTTCAGATGGTGGTTCAGTCCGCCCGTCAGATCGCGCGCGGAACCGTGGCCACCCTCGTGGCCCAAGGCGCCCGCGCCAGCCATGAATGGAACGAACAAAAAGGCCAGCTGCTGGAAGCCTTTGACCAATCCGGCCTGACCTCTCTGTTCATGGACCCGCACCAGGGCGGTTTTATCGAAGGCCCCAAAAACCTGGCCCTGGCCCTGGTGGCCTTTGAACTCTCCTGGGTGGACGGCGGCTCCGCCACTTGCTCCCTGGCCAGCAACCTGGCCCTGGCCCCCATCCACGAAAAAGGCACCCCCGAACAGCGCGACTATTACATGCACCGCGCCACGCCGCCCCAACCCGGCGAGGACCGCGAAATATGGCGTGGAGCCTTTGCCCTGACCGAACCCCTGCCCTACGTAGGCGTGGATACGGGCGTGCTCGTGGGCAAGGCCCGCGTGGACGAGTGGAAGGACGGCGAGGAACCCGTGCTGCATGTGGAAAAACGCGGCCGGTTCATCACCAACATGGACTTCGCCCACTTCGTCACCGCGGCCGTGGATTCCGCGGATGACCGCATCCAGGGATCCTGCATGATCACCCTCCAGGCCGACGACCCCGGCACCTTTGACCGCGGCGCGCCCACCCTGAAGATGTGCCACCAGCTTTCCTCCACCAGGGACCCCATCATTTCCGTCAAGGTCCCGGCCAGCCGCATCATCGGCGGGTACGAGATCAAGGACGGCCGGATCGTCCCCAACTATTCCCATGCCGAAATCATCGGCGCAGTGTTTCATCGCACACGAATCCCCGTGGGCCTCATGACCACGGCCAAGCTGCTTTCCGCCATTGAGCCCGTGATCCGCTATCACCGCAGCCGGTTCCGGGGCGGCGAGGCCTCCGGCCCAGGCAGCCCGAAATTTGAAATGGGCCTGCAACAAAAAGAAGACACCCGCCAGCGCCTCGTGGACATCTGGGCCGCGGGCGAGGCCGGGGCGTCCCTTGGTTTTGCCGCCGCGCGCATGGCCGATGAATTCGACCCCATCGAACGGCAAAAGGAAACCCTGCTCCGGGAACAGGGCTGCGAGGGACCGCGCAAGCAAATGGCCGCCTTGCGCAAAAAGCAGGCCGAGGCCCTGGAATACGTGGAGCTGCTCTTTGCCGACGCCCCGGACCAGGCCCGTCTGGCCGAATTGGAGGCTGACGCCCTGGTGCGTTTCTCCTACCTGGACGCGGTGCTCAACGTGACCATCCCGGCCACCAAGCTCTGGAACACGGGCGTGGGCGCCAACTTCCTGCGGGAAGCCATCAGCCTCATGGGCGGATACGGCATCACCGAGGACTGCCCCGGATTTCTGATGCACAAATGGGCCGATTCCCAGCTTGAGGCCACCTATGAAGGCCCGGAAGCGGTGCAACGCATGCACCTGACCGTGACCATGAGCAACCCCGTCTTCCTGGCCGCCCTGGACAAAAAAGCCGACCAGCTCGAAGCCTCGGGCCGTCCCGGGGCCGCAGCCCTGGCCGAGGGCCTGCGCTCCTGGCTCTGGACCCACCAGTTCCTGGCCTCGGGCAAGGACGCCGAAGGGAAAAAACTGCTGCACCGCAAGCGGCAGGGGGTCTCCTTCCCCCTGGCCGACGCGCTCTGCTGGCTCGTGTCCGCTATTTCCCTCATGGACGACGTGGCCGAGCTGATCGAAAAAGGCCCCATGAATCCCACCGTGGCCGAAGGACTGGAAGGTCTGTCCGGATTCTACAACGACTTGGCCTTTGTGCAAGTTGCCCGGGCCACGGGCGAGGCCGGGCGCATTCTGGCCGAGTTGGTCTACGGTTTTGCGGCCGAGGGCGACACCGCTCCCTTTGCGGCCCTGCGCGCGTCCACGGACGCCAAACTCGCAGGCTCTCGCTTGGCCAAGGACCGCGCCAGCGAAGCCCTGGCCGGAGTCATGATCCCCGAAGCCCTGGACTACCCGCTGTAGACCGCCGATGTCATCAATTCCGGCTCCCGCCCGGCACACGTGCCGGGCGGGAGCCGAGCCACACCAGAGGAAACACGCATGAGCGACCAGATGCCCGAATTCAACCCCGACGACCTGCGCCAGTCCATGGAAGCGGACATCGTTTGCGTGGGCTACGGACCGGCCACCGCCGGATTCCTGGCCACGTTGATTCCCGCCCTCATGAACGAGGACGGCACCCCCATCGCCGAATCCAAGGCCATGCCCGGCATGCCGCCGCAGGTGCTCTGCTACGAGCGCGCCGACGACATCGGATTCGGGGTTTCCGGCATCGTCACCAAAGGACGTGGCATCCGGGCCTCCTTCCCGGACCTGGACCTTTCCCAGATTCCCATGGCCTGCCCGGTCACCGAGGAAAAAGTCGCCTACCTCTACGATCCCGTCGGCGCCAGCCGCAAGTCAACGGGCATGAAGGCCGCAGAAAAGTTCCTCCTGCCCTTTAAAAAGAATTTTGCCGCCGAACTGCCATGGATTCCGCCCTTCCTGCGCAAGGAGCCGGGCATGCTGCTCTCCATGGGGCAATTCCTGTCCTGGACCGGCGCCCAGGCCATGGGCTCGGGTATGGCCCAGATCTGGCCTGGAATGCCCGTGGAAAAGGCCCTGGTCCAGGGAGACAAGGTCACGGGCGTACGGCTCGTGGACCAGGGCGTGGCCAAGGACGGTACCCCGGAAGGGGCGTTCATGCCCGGCATGGACGTCAAGGCCGGGCTCACCGTGGTGGGCGACGGTCCGGTTGGGCCTGTGGGCCGGGGGCTGAACCGCGAATTCGGCATGCCCGAAGGCAACCACCAGCGGGAATGGGCCGTGGGCATGAAAATGGTGGTGGACCTGCCCGAGGGGTGCCGCCTCAAGCCCGGCACCGTGCTGCATACCCTGGGCTATCCGGAACCGGAAATTTTCGGCTTCCTCTACGTCTACCCGGAAAACGTGGCCTCCCTGGGCATCTTCGTCCCTTCCTGGTTCGATTCGCCGGTGCGCACCGCCTACCGCTATCTCCAGCACTGGATGATGCATCCCTACCTCTGGCAACACCTCCAGGGCGGCACCATGCGCTCCTGGGGGGCCAAGTCCCTGTTGGAATCGGGCCGCCGCGGCGAACCCTTCCTGACCGGAGATGGCTGGGCGCGCATTGGCGAAGGTTCCGGCACCACCAACGTGCTCACCGGCTCAGGCGTTGACGAGGCCTGGACCTCGGGCGCACAACTGGGCCAGGCCGTCATCGACCTGCTGCGCGAGGGACGGGAATTCACCAAGGACAACCTGGACGTGGCCTATGCGGCCCGCCGCCGCGCCTCCTGGCTCGAAGAAGAATCCGTACAGTCCGAAAAGGCCCGCGACGGATTTCAAAAAGGGATGGTCACCGGACTCATGGGCATGGCCCTCTCCGGCCTGACCCGAGGGGCGATCAATCTTTCCGGCCCGCAAAAACGGGTCTATGAGCGCATCCCCTCCCTGGAAGAATATTACCGTGACACCATCCCGGCCGGAGAAATCATCCGCATCCGGGACGCCTGCCGCGCCAAAGGGCAATCCCTGCACGACGCACTCATGGACCGCGCGGGCTGGCCGTCCATTCCCTTTGACGGCAAACTGCTCGTCTCACACCAGGACGCCCTGCTCATGGGCGGCAAGGTCCAGGCCAACCCGGGATTCGCAGACCACGTCCGCTTCCTGGATCCGCAAGCCTGCGCCCGTTGCCGGACCAATATTTGCGTTGAAGCCTGCTCCGGCCAGGCCATCACCATCAACCCGGATGGTCCCGTGCCCCTCTTTGACCGGGAAAAATGCGTCCATTGCGGAGCCTGCCTCTGGAACTGTACCCAGGCGCATCCCGATGATCCCGAACAGACCAACGTGGACTTCCGTGCTGGTTCGGGCGGGCTGCACTCGGCCGAGAACTGACCGGCCCCTCGCGGGCCGATTTTTCGTACCGCGCTGCTGCACGGCAACGGCGCGTCAACTGCTGATGCGGGGAAGCCCTTGCTGCCAAAGCCCAGGGCCCCCGCAACGGAGCCGATGTCTGCTCCGAACGTTTCGAGCAAAGAGGCCCGCCCCAAAGGCAGACCTCCAAGCCGCAACAAGGAGAGTTTATGAGTTACCACATCGTGGTCTGCGGCAGTATCGTACCTGATCCGCTGCAGACGCTGACCCCGGTGGACGGCCCCCAGGGACCGGCCCTGAAAAATGAAATGATGCTTCCCGCCGTGCTCGACCCCTGGGCCGGACACGCGCTCTACGAAGCCGCCAACCTGGCCGCCCGCCACGCCGACTGCCGCGTCTGGCTCGTGAGCCTCGGCCCCAAGGCCAAACTCCAGCAGGTCATGATGGCCGTGGCCCAAAAAGCCCCCTTTGAGCTGGTGGCCGTGGACGGTCCGGCCTCGGGCTTTACGGACAGCTTTGCCGTGGCCGAAGCCCTGGCAGAAGCCATCGAAGGCATCGCCGACCTGGACCGCGACAAACTACTGCTCTTCGGCGGCTGGCAATCCGCGTCCCGAGGGGCCGGCTCCACCATTCAGATGGTGGCCGAACGCCTGGGCATTGTGGACCAGTTCCAAGGCGTGGACCAGCTCAATATCACGGACAACGGGCTGGAAGTGCTGGAACGCATCGAAGGCGGCAGTTGGCTGACCTCCACGGTGCAGGGCGCTCCAGCCGCGTTCGGCTGGGCCACTGGCGAACTGCCCGAACCGCCCAACAATCCGCAGGTGGGCATGATGAACATGAAGACCATCATGCCCGCGTTGCAAAAAGCCAAACCCGCCGCGCTCGGCAACGGGTTCGGCGTGAACAACGTCAGCCTGCCCCAGGTGGTGCGCGAAACCCGCGTGGTCAAGGACATGCCCGTGGACGACATTGCCCGCGAACTCGTGGACTGGATTCAGGGATAAGGGGAACAGCATGAGCATTTTGTATCTCGCACACACCGACGACAACGGTAGCCTGCCCAAGGCCGCCCTGGAAGCCCTGACCGCCGCCCAAAAACTGGCCGCCGACCTGGGCCGCCCCCTCAAGATCGGCCTGCTGGGAGCCGACGTGCAGCAAGCCGCCCAAAGCATCGGCGGATGCAATGCCGAAGCCTTTTTCAGCGTCAGCGGCGAAGCCTTTGGCCCGTCCCGCTACAGCACCGACGCTGCGGCCTGCGCCGCCCTCTGCTCGGCTGCCGAAGCCGGAATCGTCATCGCCCCGGCCACCTTGCGCCTTGCCCGCTGCCTGCCCGGCACCGCCTATCGCCTGGGCGGACGCATCGACACCAACATCACGGCCCTGGATGCGGCGGACGGCCAGCCCCTGCCCACGCGCTGGTATTATCGCCAGCGCATGTCCGGCCAAGTGCAGCGCGACACCCAGTCCTTTTCCGGCCCCTGGATATTGACGCTGGCCCCGGGATGCGCCGCGCCGGCGGAATGCCCCGGCCAGGCCGCGCCCCAGGCCGTGGACGTGCCCCTGGACGGGCTGACCCGCACCACCGTCACCGGCGTAAAACAGCCGAACGTGGACGCCCAGACCATCCGCCCCGATGCGGACCTGCTCCTGGTGGCGGGCGCCGGCTGGACCAAAAAGCAAAACGACGGCCAGGCCCACGTCAAGGAGGCCGGGGAACTGCTGCTCGACTTCCTGGGCAAGACCAAAAGCTCCCTGGGCAGTTCCAAATCGCTGGTGGACCTCGGCTCCGAAGGCCAGGACGTGCTCGACTTCCTGACCCATTTGCACCAGGTGGGCCAGACCGGCTCCACCCCGCGGCACCCCAAGGGACTGGCCACCTGCTGCCACGGCGAAGAACCGCACGTGGTGGGCTGGCGGTTCATCAACGAACGCCGGGCCGTAAACCTGGATGCCGGATGCGGCTGGGCCCACGGCAAAGCCGATGTTCTCTACGTGGCCGACGCCTTTGACGTGATGAAAAAGGTCAACGAGCTGCTGGGAAAATAGTCAAACCAAGTGCCTCTGGTCGTGCAGCCCTTGTTTCGGGAGATGCGACCAGGGGCAAAGAATGCCTCCGGCGGCCAAAGGGCCCGCGGCCCCTTGGAACCCCATTTACCGGACGCGCTCACGCGCGCCCGGAGGCGTGTTTTCTGGAATTACTTGCGATAACGTCGAGCGGCAACAGCCGCGAGCGATAAAAGTCTTTGGAAAGGTGGCCCGGGGGAAGAACCTTTCTTCAGAAAGGGTTTCCCCCGGAAAAAATCTTCAGGCGAGTTCTCGGCCTCAGACCAGCATGTCCACGCGGGAGCCGGGTCCCTGCACTCCCAAGCCGAAGGCACCCTGGCCTGCGGCAACATATGCCGCATTCACGGCGGCCTCTTCTTGTGCACTGGTTTCCTGAAAACGTTCCACAGCCTCCACCACGGTATCGCCGGATTCCCCTTCCGGGGCGTTCAAAAGCGTTTCTTCGGCAGTGACCACGTGTTCCTTTGCCTCTGTCTCTTGCGAAGCCGCATCGCTTGCAGAGGGAGCAACGTCAACCGCACCACGGTCCTTGCCGTTGTTGTCATCCTCACCGCTGGCCGCGGCACGGCTTGCCTGGTCCGTGGTGGCCTCTGTGGTAGCCTCTTTGGCGGCCTCGTCAATGTCCTCCCGGGTTTCCTCAAGATGCTGCTCCGAAGCCTTGATGGTTTCGCGTTCCTTTTCATTGCGAGCGAGGCGTTCCACCTCAAACTTCTTTTTTACTGCCTCGGTATACTTGTCGCCTTCTTTTCCTGCCACGGTCGGCGGGCGTTCCCAAGCCGGCCCGCCAGCCGCATCAAGCAGGGTGAACGAATTGGCTTTGAGCTTCTCGCGCATTTGTGCGGCAAGGTCCAACCCATCCAGGGTGGCCTGCACATATTTGGAAGTTTCCGACGTGGAAGTGACAAAAAAATCCGCCATCATATTTGCGGCGGCAGGCGTGGCCCGGGCCGGGTGTGGTCCGTTTTCCGCCGGTGTGGAAAGCGATCCCGCCTTCAGACCGGACAAGGACGAGGCCGCCTCTGGATCGGAGTTTGCCCGATCCGTTCCATTCCCTCGCATGGTAAGCTTGGCTTGCGCCATCATCCCGGACGTTCCGGTACCCAGACCTGAAAGAATCATTGGCAGCCTCCCGGCAGCACACTATTTTCCATGCGGTCTTATCGGACACGGGAAAGCATAACTTGAGGGCGCACTCCAGAGTTTCTTGCCTGTTTGCAAAATCTCGTGCAGACCAGTTTCATGGACTATCAAGGCCGGATCATTCGTCCGCCCAGCGAGGCGGAATCCATTCTTCTTCAGGTGACCACAGGTTGCTCCCACGGCAAATGCACGTTTTGCGGTGCGTACCAGGGCAAACGCTTTTCCATCAAACCGCCGGAAACCATTTCTCGGGACATTGCCTTTGCGTCAGAGCACTTCCGGGATCAACGGCGTTTGTTTCTCTGCGACGGCGACGCGCTGATCATTCCGCAGGACCGGCTCTTGCGAATTCTGGACGAAATCCGCTCGGCCCTGCCCTGGCTCACGCGCATCGGCAGCTATGCCAATGCCAAGGCCGCCGCCCGAAAAAGCGACGAGGAATTACGCCAACTGCACCGGCACGGGCTGGGCATGATTTATATGGGGCTTGAATCCGGTCATGACCCCACGCTGCAACGCATGGGCAAGCACGGCAATGCCGCCTTTATCGTGGAACAGGGCCGACGCCTGCGCGCGGCTGGAATGAAGCTGAATGTCACGGTACTGCTTGGGCTGGCAGGCCCGGAACGCAGCCTGGAACATGCCCGGGCCACGGGACAGGCCCTGTCGGCCATGGATCCGGATCAGGCCGCGGCATTGACCTTGATGCTTATTCCCGGCACGCCACTGCATGCGCAGGCTCTGGAAGGCCGCTTTCGGGAGCTTACGGCCCGGGAAGCGCTTTTGGAATTGCGGGAGCTTTTAGCGAATACGCACCTGAGCCGGGGGCTGTTCCTTTCCGACCATGCCTCCAACCGCCTCCCCTTGCGGGTGCGCCTGCCCAAAGGGCGAGACGCGGCCCTGGCCCGCATTGACGCGGCCCTGGAGGGCGGTGTCCGGCTCAAGCCCGAAGACTCACGCCGACTGTGACGCAAAGCTGCCAGACTCTGCCGCCAGGTCGCTGCCTTACTTTCGAGACTCGATCAATTCCATGACCTTGGTGGTCAGGTTGTTGAAGTCCGGCTTGGTCACCTGAAGATCGGCGCGCACGGCCTCCCCCTTGTGGGCCACATCGCCCGCAATGAGCGAGGAAAACAACACCACCGGCAAACGGGACAGGGTGGAATCGTCCTTGATCTGCCGGGTCAGGGTGTAGCCGTCCATGCGCGGCATTTCCACGTCCGTGACCACCACGTCCAGCAGGTCGGTCACGGGCACGCCCTGTTCTTCGGCCCGGTCCCGCAGCTGCAACAGCTCCTCCCAGGCCTCCTGACCGTTCATGAAGGCCTGTACCTCGAACCCGGCTTTGTCAAACCGCTGGGACAGCAACGCCCGGACCGAAGTGGAGTCATCCGCCAGCAGCACCTTGCGGCCTTCGCCGCCCGTATCCGCGGAATCGGAATCATCTTCCAGGGTCCCGGTTTCGTCCAGCTCGGCCAAGGCCCGTTCCAGGTCGATGAGCAGCACGAAGTTGCCGTCAATGACCATGGAGCCGGTAATGCAGTTACCCGGCATATTGGACATGACCTTGCCCGGAGACTCGATATCCTGCCAGTTCACGCGGTGGATCTGGATCACGCCCGTGACCAGAAACCCGGTCACCACGTTATTGAAGCGGGTAACGATGATATTTTCGTTGGGCGTGGGGGTGCGGTGCAGGTCCAGCCAGCGCCCCAGGTCCACCACGGGCAGGGCCAGATCGCGCAGGGGGATGGTGCCCATGAGTGCAGGGTGCCGGTCCGTTCCTTCGGGCTCCAGGTCCGCCGGGGCTTCCACCACCTCCATGACCTTGGCCACGTTCACGCCGAATCGGCTGCGTTCCGTGCTTTTCCCATCCACGGATGGATGGTCCACATAGAATTCCAACACCTCCAGTTCGTTGGTGCCGGTTTCCAGCAAAATACCCTGATTGCCGCTCATAGGCGCATACCTCCCTCCTGGTCTTGTATACGACCCCGGCAATGTTGAAAAGGGGGTCTGCGAAGTTGGCCAAAGCCTCTGCAACGGTCCCGACGGATCAGGACCCTGCGGCGGTACGGGCCTGGGCCGGGCAGGCATCCTCGAGCAATTCCCAGCGCAGCTGCTGCTCATGCTGCACGGCCGTACGCAGGGTCCGCCCCACCGCTTCGTCCCATTGCACGGGCGAAACCCCGTCCCCCGGGCACTTGGTGGTCAGGTCCGCCTCGGAAAGCACATGCCCGGCAGGCAGATCCCTTGAGAAAACAATGCTCTTTCGCAATTTCTTGGCAGCGGCAAGCTCCTCGGGAAACACCGTCTTCCCTTGGATGCCCACGGCCTGCTCCACCTCGCGGATCATGCGCACCACGAGGGTCAGCTCCTGCGGCGTCAGGGATACCTGATGATCCGTGCCACGCATGCCTTTATCCAAAGTGAAGTGCCGCTCCACCACGCAGGCGCCGAGAGCCGCGGCCGCCACGCTGGGGCCCATGCCCCGCTCGTGGCCGGAGTAGCCCACAGGCAGGTCAAAGGTTTCGGCAAGGGCCTGCATCACGGGCAGGCCGATCTGCTCTTCCGGGCAGGGGTACCGGCTGTTGCAGTGCAAGAGGACGACCTGGTCGTGAACCCGGCGGATTTCTCCCAGGGCGCAGCTGATGTCCGCCATGCTGCTCATGCCCGTGGACATGATCAGGGGAATGCGGGTGCGCGCCATCTGGCGCACCAGGGGCAGGTTCACCAGTTCGGCGGAGCTGATCTTGAGCAGTTCCGGCTCCAAGGCCGCCATTTCATCCAGGCTGGGTTCGTCCCAAGCCGAGGCGAAAAAGACCAGCCCCTGCTGTTCGGCATGCACCTTGAGTTCAGCCAGTTGCGCGGCCGAAAGTTCCAGCGCGTCCCGATGCTCCCCATAGGTGGGTCCGAAGCTGTTGGGCCCGGTGTAGGGGGCTTCACGCCCGGCCCGGGTGAGCAGGGCCTCGGTGTTGCGTTTTTGAAATTTCGCGGCGTCCGCTCCGGCGCGGGCCGCCTCGTCGATCATGCGGGCCGCCACCTCAGGGTCGCCCTGGTGATTGTTCCCGATTTCCGCCACCACAAAGCAGGGGTTGCCGGGGCCGATGCCTCTTCCGGACCGAAGGGTAATGGTCTTTGCGCTGTGCTGCATCTCACATTCTCACGATGGGTATGCCCTTCCGCTCGGAAAGGGGCCGAAGTTGCTCAAAGATTTCCTGCTGCCGTCCAAAGGAGGTAATCACCACGGCGTCGCATTCCATGTGTTCCAGCAGGGCGGGGTGGCTGATCACATGGCCGTGGAAAGTGCGTCCCTGCTTGCGGGGATCGTTGTCCAGCAAAGCCAGAATCTGGAGATCGCCGCCCGTAAGGGCGGAGAGCACCACCTCGCAGGTCTCGGCCGCGCCGAAGAGCACCAGCCGCTCCAGGCCCCGGCGCTCCAATTCCTGAAGGCGTTGTTGTACATATTGTTTGATCTTGGTGTAAAGCTGCACGGTTTCGCAGGAGTATTCCGCAAACATGCGCTCCCGGCAGTCGCGCCCGGCGTCCGTGAGTTCGTAGGTAAAGCTTTTGCCATCCCGCGGCTTGAAGCATACCAGCCCCTGTTCCTGCATGGTTCGCAGATACTGGTTCACCATGGCTCCGCTGAGCCGCAACCGCCGTCCCAGCTCGTATTGCGACAGATTGCTGTCCGAAGCCAGACTGTCCAGAATGGAAAGCACCCGCATCTGCTTGCTGGGCTTAAGATATGTCCCGTGTGATATGAGCATTGTTATTCAGTTATTAAGCGATTTTTAAAGCTGTGGCCAGAATAGCCACAGGCCTGAACTCTGTTTTGAAACAGGCCCATTTCTTTCATGTAGCTTTGCCCCCCTTACGTGTCAATGCACACTCCGTGCGGCCTGGCTGATCCGCAATGGCCACTCCGGATATTCACCAAATGAATGATCGGTCGAACGGGTCTCCCCCTTTAGGGGCTGCCGGGAAAAACCGGGATCACGCCCTGACTTTCAGGGCTTGCTTTTCCCTATCAACATTCGTTCCAGGAAGATTTTTCCCTACCAAGAGCAATGATTGACCCGGCGCAGCTGGTTTTATATTCTCCGCCGTCACTAACGCTGTTTTGAGGAGCAACATTGATGGCGGATTTTGAACATCCCTGGATTAAAAGCTACGATCCCAACGTCTCTTACCACCTTGACTACGAGTCCCGGCCCCTGTTCGAATTCCTCGAACAGACCGCCCGGCGCTGGCCCAAGCGTACCGCCATCGTCTTCCAGAACTACAAACTCAGCTACGCCAAGCTGAATAAGCTGACCAAAATCTTTGCCGCGAACCTGCGCTCCCGAGGACTGCGGCCCGGGGACCGCGTGGCCGTGATGCTGCCGAACTCGCCCATGGCCGTAATCTCCTACTGGGGCATTTTGCGCGCAGGCGGGGTCATCGTCATGTGCAACCCGTTGTACATGGAGACCGAAATCGTCCACCAGTTCAACGACTCGGGCGCCAAATTTCTGGTTATGCTGGACTTGCTCTGGCCCAAAATCGAAAAACTGCGCAAAGAAATTCCCATTGAAAAATTTTTCGTCACCGGCATTGAAGACTGCCTGCGCTTTCCCCTGAACTTTTTATATCGGCTCAAAACCCGGAAACAACGCAAGGCAGCCAAGATTCCCTTTGACGGCAAAACCGTGTTCCGGTTCCGGAAGATGCTCCAGGGGCGGGAGAGCTTCACCTGCCGGGGCATCAATCCGTCCGAGGACCTAGCCCTGTTGCAATACACCGGCGGCACCACGGGCGTCCCCAAGGGCTGCATGATCACCCATGACAACCTGGCCGCCAACATGCAGCAATGCCGCGCCCAGCTCCATCAGCTGGACGAAAAGCGCGGAGAAAGCTTCATCGCGGTGCTGCCCTATTTTCATATCTACGGGCTTACAGTCTGCCTCAACGTCCCCACCATCTTGGGCTCCACCGCCTACATCTTCCCGCGCTACGTGCCCAAGGACCTGCTCAAAGCCATCCATAAACACAAGCCCACCATCTTTCCGGGGGCGCCGTCCGTATACATCTCCCTGCTCCAGCAGAAGGATCTTAAAAAATTCAACCTGCGTTCCATCAACTACTGTATTTCCGGATCCGCGCCCATGCCCGTGGAATACATCGAGCAGTTCAAGCAGGTCACCGGCGCCGAGATCATCGAGGGCTACGGCCTTTCCGAAGCCTCGCCCATCACGCACCTGAACCCTTTTATAGGCGACCGCAAATACGGCTCCATTGGCCTGCCCTTTCCAGATACCGAGGCCAAAATCGTGGACATGGTGGTGGGCGGCGAAGAGCTGCCGCCCGGCAAAATGGGCGAGCTGGTTCTCCGTGGCCCCCAGGTTATGAAGGGCTATTACAACCGGCCCAACGACACGGCCGACGTGCTCCGCAACGGCTGGCTCTACACCGGCGACATCGCCACCATGGACGAGGACGGTTATTTCCGCATCGTGGACCGGCGCAAGGACCTGATCATTTCCGCCGGGTACAACATCTACCCCCGTGAAATCGATGAGGTGCTCTACCAGCACCCCAAGATCAAAGAAGCCGTGGCCGTGGGCATTCCCTCGGAAACCCGCGGCGAAATCGTCAAGGTCTACCTCGTGTTGCACGATGGCGAGGAACTGAGCAAAGCGGAGGTGATGGCCTATTGCCGCGAAAAGCTGGCGGCCTACAAGGTGCCCCGCAAAGTGGAGTTCCGGGACGACCTGCCCAAGACCATGGTGGGCAAGGTCTTGCGGCGCGCCCTGCGCGAGGAGGAAGAGGAAAAGATGCTCCGCCGGGCCGAGCGCAAGGCTGCCAAACGCAAAGCCGCCAAACGCGCCAAAAGCCAGTCTGCGGACGCGGACGCCGGGACCCCGAATCCGGATCAGGCCGACAACCCGGCCGACGCTGGATGATCCGGCCAACCGGTGGCCCCGCATACAAAAACACCCCGGCACCAAGCG
>JAQVYA010000047.1 GCA_028708865.1 Desulfovibrio sp.
AGAAGTAATTATCTAAAAACTCCTGTGCTGACATTAGGTTAACTTTATACTTCTCTGAGTAATTTTTAAGTTCATAGCAGAGCTTCTCACTGCCTTCCTTCAGCCGCTTGAGGGGGTATCCATTGCCGCCATACTTGCGGCCTTCTGTGGTCGGAGCGTGGCCAGTCAGAGCGTCGCTGACTTCCTCCTGGACTCCTCCTTCTCTGAGAGCGTCCTTGAAGGCATGACGGAAGCTATGGAACACCTTGAGCTTGTCGAAGCCACCGTGCTTCCTGGCGTACCTTCCCCACCATTTCGACCAAGCGGCAGTAACCTTCTCATCTTGGGAGACCAGGGCGGGGAACAGCCTTGAATGGCCCTGCTTCCGCATCTGCTCAACGTAGTCGAGGAAGCCCATTTCGATGAGCTTGGAATGGATGGGAACGCGCCTCTTGGAACTCTCGGTCTTCCTGCGCTTCCCTCTGCCGGTCGCCGTCATGTCGAAGTAGGCTATACCCTGCTCCTCCCGGATGTCGTCCACGGTGAGTTGACCGAGTTCTTCCAGTCGCGCGCCAGTGAACGTGCCCATGAGGGGAAGCCACTTTGCCGCCTCCCCTCCTCCTGCCTGGGGCCTTTCGCCTTCGGTGTAGACGGGGAACCGGCAGATGGCGTTGAGGTCGTCCACGGTGTAGGGGAGACGGACGGTCTTCTTCACCTTCACCGCCTTGACCTTCACCTTGGCGGCAGGGTTCTGCTCTATGAGGTCGTTTGTCTCTGCCCATCCCAAGACAGCACTAATTGCCCCTAACGCCCTATCGTTCACGGTCCTGGGGGTCAGTGTCTTGATGCCAGGATTCTCTCGCATGTACTCAAGCTGTTGCGGTACTGTCATTTTCCGCAATGGCCCGGATGCCCTGACAGGGAGCTTGAGCATTGCATCTTTGTACTCTCTGACGTGCGCCTTGGTGATCTGGGCTATTGGCATGTCACCATGAAGTTCAATGAACCGCCTGACGTATATGCCGAAGTCCCTGACAGACTTGGGAGAACCGCCTCCGGCAATATGCTCATCTGCCCATTTTTCATGGGCTTGTGAAAGCGTGATACCGCCCTTGCCTATCGTATCAAGTGTAGCAGGGATGGGTGACACTGGCTTGGCAGGGGTCTTGACCACTTTACCTTCATGTCGAGCCTTGAGAGCCTCTAAGGTTTCCACTTTGGTTCTCAGGAGGGCATACGCCAGTTGCTTGTAGGCTTCGCTCCCCTTGGCAACCTTCATCCCGATCTCTTCCAGGAGGTCGTCGAGTTCTACAGAAATTCTGTTGAGATTTCCCGTAGCAAGACTTTCCCTTGCATCGGTGTAGGCAAAAGTGATTGCGTCATCCCACGACTGAAATTCTGTAGGGGAAAGACCGTTAATGCGCGATTCTTCATCGGCTTGAAGTGCCTCATGCCTCCATATAGCCGTGATACGTTCAACTTCGATCTCGGACAGTTTATCGACCGCCTCAGCGTCTCTCTGGCGGCGTTTCTCGGCAAACTCCTGGTCGAGCTTCACGGATTCCATGTGAACACGCTGGAGGGCCTCCTGGCGGTCGCTGGTCTTGAGGCTGAAATATATCTCTCGCTTGCCGTAGATGTCCTGTAGATCAACCGGAACCTTTGCGCGAAAATAGTAGTTCCGGCTCCCTTTCCGACGATGTAAACGAGTAGGTCTGGACACGTCTTTCATGCCTCCCGGTGTAGCACCTTGGTGTAGCAGTTGGGAAGCAGAAAAGGAAAAACCCCTGGACACTTACGTGATTCCAGGGGCTTATAACCTTGATGGCGGAGAGGAGAGGATTTGAACCTCCGGTGGAGTTTCCCCCACACACGCTTTCCAGGCGTGCTCCTTAAGCCGGACTCGGACACCTCTCCGCGAGGAAGAATGACCTAATATAAAATATTTTCGCTGGCAAGGGAAAAATCCCAAAAAAAACCGAGAAAATTTTTAGTTCCCGATTTCAAGACTACCGCGGTACTCTTCCCAGGAAGACAGGCGCAGACTTTGTACCATTTCTTCCAACTCGTCAACCAGTCGGAACGCAAAGTCGGGCCTCAGGAAGTTGGCGGTCCCCACCTGAACCGCGTGAGCCCCGACCAACAGGAATTCCAGCACGTCCTCAGCGCAAGAAATGCCGCCGATACCCACCACGGGAATGGAAACCGCCTGTACAGCCTGGTGCACGCAGCGTAACGCCACGGGTTTGATGGCTGGTCCGGACAGGCCTCCCACCACATTGGCCAGCCTGGGGCGGCGTGTACGCGCATCCACGGCCATACCTGTCAGCGTATTGATCAGCGAAAGCGCATCCGCGCCCCCCTGCTCCGCAGCCCGGGCGCAAACTGCCACATCTGTGACGTTGGGCGAAAGCTTGACCCAAACCGGCTTGGTTCCCGCCTTGTTCTTCACGGCCTCGGTCACCCGGGCAATCTGCCCCGGGTCAGCGCCAAAAAGCGCCCCCCCTTGGCTCACATTGGGGCAGGAAACGTTTACCTCTAATGCGGCAATGCCCTGCTCTGCGGCCAGTATTCCGGCCAGCTCGCCAAATTCTTGGGCGTCACAGGCATACAGATTGGCCACCACAGCGGTTTCCTTCCAAGGCATGGCAGGCAAAATTTTGTCAACAAACGCCTCCACCCCGGGATTCTGAATCCCAATGGCATTGAGCATGCCGCAAGGGGTTTCCGCAATGCGCGGCATGGGGTTGCCTTCCCGAGGTTTCAGGGAGAGTCCTTTGGCAACGATCCCGCCCAACGCGGCCAAATCGCCGAAAGCGGAAAACTCCACACCAAAGCCATACGTCCCCGAAGCGGTCAAGATAGGATTTTTCAACTTCAGCCCGGCAACATCAACAGCAAGATCCATGGCCACCCTCTCCTTACAGCGTCACGTCCTGAGCCCAAAACACCGGACCACGCGTGCAGGTCTGCACGTGATGCCCCTTGCCGTCCTTGCAAACGCACCCAAGGCAGGCCCCCACACCGCAGGCCATTCTATTTTCCAACGAAACCTGTGCCCGCGCCCCGACCTTCAAAGCAGCCGTCTGTACGGTGCGCATGAACGGCGTGGGACCGCAACAAAGAATCAGGCCATCACGATATTCTCGAACCTTATGTTGCAACGTGTCGATGATCCTGGGAAGATCGTCGGGAGAATGTTCCTCCAGACAGGAATGGGTGCATGCTGCAAAATCTTCATATGGATAACACTCTCGAGGCAGGCGATGCGCAAAAACAAGCTCCAGCTTTTCCGGGTGCGGATGCTGCTCCGCGTACCCCACAAAAGGAGCAATCCCCACGCCGCCAGCCAAAAGCAGGGTCGGAGTATCAGGCTCCATTGCAAACGAATTGCCCAGCGGCCCCCAAACCGTGACCTTGTCACCAGGAGCAAGTTGTGCCATTCGACCAGTGCCACGACCGACACTCTGGAAAAAAACACTGACCGTGTTCTCTGCCTCGCTGACGCGGGAAATGGAAAACGGACGCCCCCAAATCAACGATTGATCCCAGTCCGAAGGACGGATCATGACGAACTGCCCGGGCCGCCAGCCGCTCCACCCGGGGTTTTCAAACCGTAATTCAAAAAACTCCCCGACACGCGCGGATTGACCGAACGGCAGCATTTTTTCTACGGTTACTTCTCTGCAAACCTTTTTCAGCATGGGCAAGGCCCTCTTTGAGAAATCTACAATGAATCAAAAAAATACCGCCACAAAGGCGACTCTGCCGGAAATCATGGCTCCTGCCGGTGGGCGTGACAGCTTCCTCGCGGCCATGGCCGCTGGAGCTGATGCCGTATACCTTGGCTTGAAGCATTTTTCTGCACGCATGCAGGCCAGCAATTTTTCTACCAGTGAACTGGCACGGCTGGCAAACCTGGCCCACGACAGGGGCAGCAAGGTGTACGTTGCCATGAACACCCTGGTCAAGCCCGGGGATGAAGACGCTGCCGGACGTCTGCTGGACCGAGCCGCACGCACGGTACAGCCGGATGCCCTCATCGTACAGGACCCGGCCATGTTTTTACTGGCTCGGCAAACAGGTTTTCAAGGTGAATTGCACCTCTCCACCCTGAGCAATTTGTCCCACCCCGCTGGGCTGAAAATCGCCCGGGACATGGGCGCGAACCGCGTGGTCATCCCCCGCGAACTCAGCCTGGATGAAGCCCGAGACATGGCCCAAGCCTGCCCCGACGACCTGGACCTGGAAATCTTCGTCCACGGCGCCCTGTGTTATTCCGTTTCCGGACGCTGCTGGTGGTCCAGCTACATGGGAGGCAAAAGCGGGCTGCGCGGACGCTGTGTGCAACCGTGCCGTCGCCTGTACCGGCACGGCCGGGACGAGCAGGGACGCCGGGCCTTTTCCTGCCTCGACCTCAGCCTTGATGTGCTCACCAAGCCGCTCCTCGATATTCCCCGCATCACCGCCTGGAAAATCGAGGGACGTAAAAAAGGCCCGCACTATGTGTATTACACGGTCAAGGCTTACCGTCTGCTGCGAGACCATCCTAAGGATGCCCAGGCCAAAAAAGACGCGCTCAGCCTCTTGGAACAATCTCTGGGCAGACCCTCCACCCACTCCGTCTTTCTTCCGCAACGGGCTTTTGCCCCGGTCCAGCCGGACAAGGACACGGGATCCGGCCTGTTTGTCGGGCCGGTACGCACTCAAAACCGCCGCCCCTATCTCAAACCGCGTCAGGACCTGTTGCCCGGCGACCTGCTGCGCATCGGTTATGAAGATGAAGCCGGACACCGTGTACTTCCAGTGCGCAAGCGCATCCCCAAGGGTGGACGGTTGGACATTGTTTCCGGCCGGGGGAAAACGCCCGATCAAGGCATGCGCGTCTTTTTGATTGACCGCAGGGAACCCGGACTGATGCGGGAACTTCGCGACCAGGAAAAAAAACTGGCCTCCATTCCGGAAACAGCTCCCGTGGAATCGGACTTTGCTCCAACACTGCCGCGGCCCTGCCCTACTCCTGCCACGGGACGACACATCCGGCTATTGCGCGTCCCTCCCAAAGGGAAGATCCATGACCGTACCGGCCTCTGGCTTGAGGAGCGGCTGGTTGGCAGTATCCCAAAGACATTGGGAAAGCGGGTCTGGTGGTGGCTGCCGCCCGTCATTTGGCCCAACGAGGAAGAGCATTGGGCCGGGCTGGTGCGTCAGGCCCTGGAAAAAGGCGGCCGGACCTTTGTCCTCAATGCCCCCTGGCAAAAGGCTCTAATTCCGGAAGGCTCGGCACGGCTTCTGGCCGGGCCGTTTTGCAACATCGCCAATGCCATGGCAGTGCAAGTCCTGGCGGACCAGGGCTTTGCCGGTGCCTTTGTCAGCCCCGAACTCTCCCGTGACGAATTCCTCCAGCTTCCCAAGCAAAGCCCGCTCCCCCTGGGAATCGTACTCAAGGGACTCTGGCCGCTGGGCCTCTCCCGCGTGCTGGGACAAGGCGTCAAAACGGGAGAAACCTATAAAAGCCCCAAGGGCGAAGGCTGTTGGGTCAAGCCGCTGGGTCAAAATTACTGGATTTATCCGGACTGGGAACTGGACCTGAGCAGCGAAGCCAAAACTCTGGAGCGGGCCGGCTATGCCTGGTTGCTGGACATTAGGGAGCACTTCCCCAAAAAAGTCCGACCTTCCAATCGGTCCAGCAAATTCAACTGGGACTTGACCTTGCTCTAACCAGAATCAAAGCCAACTCCGGGCAATTCCCAAACCATGTCTGGGAACTGCCCGGAGTTCAGAAATCTTTGCTGCCCGCTTCATGCTCCGCAGGAACCGCCGTATTCCAAAAAAACGGTACCCTTCATATACGTCACGGCGGGCCCGGCGATTTTGACCCGGTCTCCCAAATGGCGGCACAACAGTTCTCCGCCCCGTTGTGAGGCTTGATAGGCCCGTAGATCCTCTTTGCCGAGCCGTACGGCCCAGTACGGTACCAGTGTACAATGGGCCGAGCCCGTGACGGGGTCTTCGGGAATTCCCAGACTGGGAGCAAAGACGCGAGACACGAAGTCATGCTCCTCACCCGGTGCCGTGACGATCATACAAAGCCCGTCCAGCTTGGACACAAGCTCCATGTCCGGACGCAAAGAGCGCACCTGCTCTTCGGTTTCGAACACCGCCATAAAATCCCGCGAAAAATAAAGTTCGGAAGGACGCTGCCCAAGCGCCCGCTGGACGCGTTCGGTAACCTGAAACGGCTTGGCCTCCCAGGACGGAAAATCCATGGACAGCACACAGCCCTGGTCCTTGTCCACGAAGAGCCTTCCGCTGCGGGTGGCGAAAACCACACACTCGTCCGCATACCCCATGTGTTCAAAAAGCACATGGGCGGCGGCCAGTGTGGCATGGCCGCAAAGGTCCACCTCCCCGCACGGGGTAAACCATCGCAATTCGTAGTATTCCCCTTGCTTTACGAAAAAAGCGGTCTCGGAAAGGTTGTTTTCCAGGGCAATGCGCTGAAGCAGCTCATCACTGACCCACTCGAAAAGCGGCACCACGGCAGCGGGGTTGCCGCCGAAGACCTGCGATGAAAAGGCGTCCACCTGATAGATGTCCAGCTTCATATTTCCTCCCGGTCGCGGAACCGGGACGGCCCGGTCCCGAGTTGGTACCACGCGCGAAAAATCGCGACAAAGGAGGTGGCCCGTAAAGCCGTCTCAGAACCCCTGCTTGAACAGATCGTCGTCCACTCCCTGGCCTCCGGGCATGGTCGTACCGGGTTCGGTCGTCGGAGTGGGGGCAGGCTGGGTCCCCTCCTTGAACGGCAGGAAGTAAGATACCATATGCACCCCGTCCCGGGAACCCTCTTCAAAACTGGCGCGAGCAATAACGATTCCTTCGGGCTGAGCAAACTCCTGCACCGGATAATTCCCTTCGATTTCCTTACGGTAATCGATCCAGATAGGGAGCGCAGTGGTACTTCCAGCTTCACCTGCCCCCATGGAGCGCGGCTCGTCAAACCCCACGTATACTCCCGTGAGCAGATAGGGTGAGTACCCCATGAACCAGGCGTCGTGCTCATCATTGGTGGTACCGGTTTTCCCGGCCAGAGGGCGACCCAGGACCCGGGCCCGGCGGCCCGTACCTTGCTGAACCACCTCCTGCATCAAGTAACAAATTTGATATGCGGTCTGGGGGCTGATGACGTCATGGGACACAGGCTCCGAAGCGTAGATGGGCTCTCCCCAGACATCCTTGACTTCCAGCACCAGCCGGGGCTCCACCCAGGACCCTCCCCGCGGGAACACCGTGTACGCAGAACAAAGATTCATGGGCGTCACCGAGGCGGACCCCAGCGCCACGGACAAGTCTTGCGGGAAGTCCGCTTCCAGCCCCAGTGCCTTGGCGCGCTCGATGATCTTGCTGATCCCCACCTTGTGGGCCACGCGAATGGTCACTAGGTTTTTGGATTTCACCAGAGCCGTACGCAACGACAGCCAGCCATAGAACCGGCGGGCATAGTTTTCCGGTCGCCAGACCGAGCCGTCCTCGTTTTCAAACACGATGGCCGTGTCCTTGATCAACGTGGCCGGGGTCATGCCATTGTCCAGGGCAACGGAGTATACCAGCGGCTTAAAGGCAGAACCGGGCTGACGCTTGGCCTGCGTGGCGCGGTTGTATTCGCTCTTCATGTAATCATAGCCGCCCACCAGTGCAGGTACTTCACCGGTTTCCGGGGCAATGGAAACCAACGCCCCCTGCACTTCGGGCTCCACTTCCAAATCAAAGGTCCAGGTCTGCTCCCCTTCTTCGGGCCGCTTTTTCACTGAAACCCAAACCACATCCCCCTTGCGGACCACTTTACGGGCATCCGTTATCTTGGGGGCCCAGGAAGCCCGCAGCTTCAAATTCGGCTCCCGGCACCAGGACATACTGGCCACCGGAATCACACCGTCCAGCGGCCCCACCCTGACCGATGCCGAGGACTTGCCAACCTTTGTAACCATGGCCAGCAGCCATTGACCGTCATCCAACTCCTCAGGGTTCACACTTTGCCCGTCCAGACGCTCTATCCAGACCGGGTCCTCGTCCACGTTGCCCAACGGGCCGTTCCAGCCGCGTCGTTTGGCCACGTCTTCCAGCCCCTTGCGCAAAGCCGCCTCGGCAGCAGCCTGGTGCTGAGGATCACAGGCCGTGTACACGGACATACCGCGCTCGTAGACCTCATTTTCCCCATAACGATCAATGAGCCAGCGCCGCACCTCTTCCAAATAATAAGCTCCGGTACCCCAGGACGGATCGGGCATACGTTCCAACACGATTTCCTGTTCCAGAGCCTCGCGATACTGGGCCGTGCTGATCCATCCCTGGCTGCGCATTTGGCCGAGGACATAGCGTTGCCGGTCCTTGGCGAGGTCAAAATTGGCATAGGGGCTGTACCGGCTCGGGGCCTGAGGCAATCCGGCCAGCATGGCGCATTCGGCCAGAGTCAGGTCCAGGGCATGCTTGCCGAAATAGGTACGCGAGGCCGCCTCCACCCCATAACTATGGGAACCAAGAAAAATTTCATTCAGATAAATGGTAAGAATTTCTTCCTTGGTAAGATAATTCTCCAAACGGTAGGCCAGGATGGCTTCCTTAAGCTTGCGCTCGTAGCTCTTCTCATTGGTCAATAACAACTGCTTGACGATCTGCTGCGTGATGGTGCTGCCGCCCTGCTTGACCCGGCCGGATTTAAGGTTGACCAGAAAAGCTCGGAAAATGGCCATCAGGTCTACGCCCTCATGGTTGTAAAACGCCGCGTCTTCCGCAGCGAGAAAGGCCATGGGCAACCATTTGTTCATTTCATCCAGCCGGACCAGGAAACGCTTTTCATGATAAAAATAGCCCAGCACCCCTCCCTCACGATCATATACCGTGGTCACCAGGGCCGGACGATAATCCGTTATCTTCGTAAAGTTGGGGAGGTCGGCAGAAGCCCAGCGATACAGGCCATAAAACGTGCCGGCAGCCAGGATGGTCATGGCCACGGCCGCATAGAGAAGATATTTGAGAATTTTCATAGGCTCACATCAAAAGCTGCGTTTCACCGGCTTCATGCCGGAGGAGGGAGGAAGGCCCCAGGCCAAACGAAGGCGACCCATTAGGTCCCGAACCTGAGCCGCATTGGTGTTAAAGGCTTCAAACATGCGTAGCAGATGTACCGCCTCCCGGCGGGCAAGGCAAGACGCGGCATCGAAGGCACTAACCGACCTCCCCACAACCCAAAAGGGAAACAGCCGACAATAGTACGGCCGCAACTCCTGAGGAATGCGGCATCCTGCCGCCCCAAGAAAACGGCAGGCTCCCTTGGAGTCCACGGCCAGACGAAAGTGAAATTTGCGCCGGGGAAACAGCTTCCGGACGCGCTCCTCCTCCCCAGGAAAAAGTCGGAGTATGTGGTGTAGGAACCCTTCCGTATTTTCCTGTACCGCAAATCCGCCCTCATTGGGCTGGTAATCCTGAATCCTGTTTTTTTCCATCTCGGAAAGGGGAAAACAGAACTCTTCCTGTCCCGGTTCCAGCCGACAGCATGTAGGATTCTCAAGAGCGCAACGCTTGCAAATAGAAGGATCAGAGGTCACGCCACCCCGCCGTTGCTGGAAGTCGCAAACTTGACGCGCCCCTTGCCCAACAGGTCGTGCAGGTGCACCAGCCCGAGCAGAGTATCGTTACGGTCCAAAACAGGCAGCACCGTAATTTGATGGGATTCCATAATATCCAATACCGCCGCCGCAGAGTCGTCCGGCCGGGCCACCTTGGGAGACCGGGTCATGACGCCGGAAGCCGGCTGCTCGGGATGCAACATACCGCGACAGGCCAGACGCCGCACATCCCCATCCGACAACACGCCGGCGACACGCCCCTGGGAGTCCACCAGGGCCACCAGCCCAAAGCCTCCCGCATCAAGGGCCTTCAATGCCTGTTCCGTTGAGGAAGCCTCCTCGACCGCCGGAAGCTCGTCCACGTGCATAAGATCACCAACACGTTTGCTCAACTGTTGCCCCAGGGCCCCTCCGGGGTGATAGCGGCGGAAATCGCCCTTGTCGAAACCGTTCATGCGCATCAGGCACACAGCCAGGGCATCGCCTACGGCCAAAGAAGCCGTGGTGCTGGCCGTGGGAGCCAATCCCATGGGACACGCCTCGCGGGGAACGGCCACGCGGATCACAGCGTCGGCAAGTCCGGCCATGGTCGAATCCTCACGCGCCGTCATCGCCACGATAAAAGCGCCCAGGGAACGCAGCGTGGGCAAAATGGCGTTCAGCTCGTCAGTCTCCCCGCTATTGGAGATGGCCAGGACCACATCTTCAGGCCGAATCATCCCCATATCGCCATGGGCCCCTTCCACGGGGTGGAGAAAAAACGACGGAGTCCCGGTGCTGGACAGGGTGGCCGCTATCTTGCGCCCCACCAGACCAGACTTGCCGATGCCCGTGACCACAAGCCGCCCGGTGCAGCACGCAATACGCTGCACCGCCTGGACAAATCCTGGGCCAAGCTGTTTTTGCACCGCAGCGAGGCCCTGCATTTCCACGTCCAAAACTTCCCTGGCCACCTGCAACAACTGATTCTGATCCATGCATTCATTCATTTCAGCACTCGCTTTTCGCTTCCCGCCATTGCAATGACCGGACAGACTACCGATTGCAATATTCGCCGATGATACCGGGACGCGCTCCATCCTCCAGGCACAACTTGCCCCCGTTGCAGGACGGGGTCACGGGATAGTTGCCGTCAAAACACGCCAGACAATATCCGCCATGACTGTTCACGGACCGGAGCAATCCGTCGATGCTCAGATAGTGCAGACTGTCCAGGCCGATGAACTTGGCGATCTCCTCCACCGTGTTGTTGGCGGCGATGAGCTCTCCCTTGGATGAAAAATCAATGCCATAAAAGCAAGGAAAACGGATGGCGGGACAGGAAACGCGCATGTGGATCTCCCGCGCGCCAAGCTCACGAAGCTTTTTGACGCGGGTACGGATGGTGGTGCCCCGGACAATGGAGTCCTCCACAATAACAATCCGCTTCCCTTTAATCATGCTGCGTACGGGATTGAGCTTCACCCGCACGCTGAAATCACGCATGTCCTGTGAAGGCTGGATAAAAGTACGACCAACGTAATGATTTCGAATCATGGCCAATTCCAGCGGCATTCCGGACTCTTGAGCGTACCCCACGGCGGCGTAGTTTCCGGAGTCCGGAAAGGGCATCACCATGTCCGCCTCCACAGGCGCTTCCCGGGCCAATGTCGCCCCCATGCACTTGCGCCGCTCGTAGACCACTTCCCCGAACACCGTGGAGTCGGGCCGGGCAAAATAAATCAGCTCAAAAATACAGGAGGAACGGGGCTGAGGCTCGCAAATGGTCCGACTGGTCAGCCTGCCGTCCTCAACTACCACCATCTCCCCGGGTTCCACTGGGCGCAGGTATTCGGCCTCGATCAGGTCGAACGCGCAGGTCTCCGAGGCAAACACGTAACTGTTGCCCACCCGGCCCAAGGCCAGGGGCCGGAACCCATTGGGGTCTTTGATGGCGATGAGCTTATTGTTGGCGAGAATCAGCAGCGAATAAGCACCCTTGAGGCGGTTGCAGGCCTTGACGATGGCATCTTCCAATGAATTGCCGTTCAGATATTTGGCAATCAGATGCACCAGCACTTCGGTATCCATGGTGGTCTGGAAAATGGACCCCTGTTGTTCCAGCTCTTGGCGCAGCTCATAGGTGTTCACGAGGTTGCCGTTGTGGGCCACAGCGAAACGATGTTCCCCGTGTCGAACCATGAAGGGCTGGGCATTGCGGATCAAGGATACGCCGGTGGTGGAATAGCGGATATGGCCGATGGCCACCTGCCCCTTCAACTCCGTACCCAGGTGGCGTTCGTTAAACACGTCGGCCACCAGCCCCATGCCGCGCTGCTCGCGGATGCCTTCGCCGTCCCAGGTACAGATGCCTGCGGACTCCTGCCCGCGATGCTGCTGGGCATACAAGCCAAAATAGGTCATGCGTGCGGCCTCGGAATGTCCGTCAATACCGAACAAGCCGCAATACTCTTTTTTCATGCTGCAAATTCTCCGCCCACGCCCGAAGCCTGACACGCGCCTCCGGCGTATATGGTTTCCACGGTCCGGCGGCCGTCTACGACTCGCCGGACCGCTGTCCTTGATCTCGTTTACGGCCGCCGTTTTCCGGTCAGTTGTCCTGCCCGGCGTGGTACTCCTGAAGGCATCGAACCTGCAAGCCCTGAGTGCGCACTTCATCAATGGCCTGCACCGTGGCCTTGGCCCCGGAAATGGTCGTGACGTAAGGCACGTTATACAACAGCGCCGCCTGCCGGATA
This sequence comes from Desulfovibrio sp., assembly GCA_028708865.1. Taxonomy (GTDB): domain Bacteria; phylum Desulfobacterota; class Desulfovibrionia; order Desulfovibrionales; family Desulfovibrionaceae; genus Paucidesulfovibrio. Next base: position 12,347 of record JAQVYA010000047.1, read on the forward strand.
TCCTTGGAATCGTGCACGGTCTTGCGGCCGGACACGGTGTTGATCACTAGGCTGATCTGCCGGTTTTTAATGAAGTCCAGGACGTTGGGGCGTCCTTCATACACTTTGAGTACGGGCTCCACTTGCGGCAACCCATTATCATACAGGTAGGTGGCTGTGCCCCGGGTGGCCAAAATGCGAAAGCCGAGCTCATGCAGCTTGCGCACTACAGGTAAAGCCAACGGCTTGTCCCAATCGTTGACCGCCACAAAGACCGTGCCCTGTTCCGGCAGAACCTGCCCAGCGGCGAGTTGCGCCTTCATGAAGGCCGGGCCAAAGGCATAGTCCAGGCCCATGACCTCACCCGTGGAACGCATTTCCGGCCCCAGAATCACATCCACATTGGGGAACCGATTAAAGGGGAACACCGCTTCCTTGACGGCCACCCATCCGGACTTGCGCATGGACCATGGGTCCAGATCGCACAGTTTTTCGCCGAGCATGATGCGCGTGGCCAACTTGGCCAGGGGCACCCCCGTGGCCTTGGAGACAAAGGGAACCGTACGCGAAGCCCGAGGGTTGACTTCAATGATGTAAATCTCGTCATCTTTGATGGCGTACTGCACGTTCATGAGGCCTACAACGCCCAATTCCAGGGCCATGGCCTTGGTCTGGCGCTTGATTTCCTCCACCAAGTCCGGAGCGATACTATGCGGCGGCAGCACGCAGGCCGAGTCACCCGAATGGATGCCCGCCTCTTCGATGTGTTCCATAACGCCGCCGATGTAACAATCCTCGCCGTCGGCCAGGGCGTCCACGTCCACTTCCACCGCATGCTCCAAGAACTTGTCGATGAGCACCGGATGTTCGGGACTCACCAGTGCGGATTCACGGAAATAGCGCTCAAACTCATCCATGGAGTAGACAATATCCATTCCCCGGCCACCCAGCACATAGGAAGGGCGAAGCACCAGGGGGAAACCGATCTTCTCCGCGATCTCCTGAGCCTGGACCAGACTCATGGCCGTGCCGTTGAGCGGTTGACGCAGATGCAGTTTCTTTAGCAGCCGCTTGAAACGCTCACGATCCTCGGCCCGGTCAATGGCGTCCGGAGAAGTGCCGATCATGGGCACCCCCGCCTCCATGAGCGACACCGCAAGGTTCAGCGGCGTCTGACCGCCGAACTGGACAATGACGCCGTCAGGCTGCTCAAACTCCACGATGTTGAGCACATCCTCAAAGGTCAACGGTTCAAAATAAAGCCGGTCCGAAGTATCGTAGTCTGTGGACACGGTTTCTGGGTTGGAGTTGACCATAATTGATTGAATGCCCAGCTCGCGCAGCTGAAACGAGGAGTGGCAGCAGCAATAGTCGAACTCAATCCCCTGGCCGATACGGTTGGGGCCGCCGCCCAGGATCATGACCTTCTTACCCGAAGTGGGGCTCACTTCATCGCCGCTCTCGTATGTGGAATAATAGTACGGGGTATGAGCCTCGAATTCGGCGGCGCAGGTATCCACAAGGTAGTAGGTGGGCTTGATGCCCAGGCGCTTGCGCAGGCTTCGAATGCTTGCCGGAGACTTCTTCCACAACGTGGCCAGCTGCTGGTCCGAGTAGCCGTACTCCTTGGCCCGGCGCAACAGGTCGGCCAATTCCGGATTCTTTTCGTCCAGCCCCTGCTTCAGCCCGAATTCCTGGAGCTTTTCCTCCATATCCACGACCTGCCGGATCTGGCGCAGGAACCAGGGGTCAATAAAGGACGTCTCGTAAATTTCTTCCTCGCTGACGCCGCAACGCATGGCATTGCGCACCGCGTACAGGCGCCGGGAGTTGGGCTTGCGCAACAGAGTCAACAGCTCTTCTCTGTCCTGAGGGCAAGTCTCGAATTTCTTGCCCAGGCCGGGCATGCCCACTTCCAGGGAACGCAGCCCTTTTTGCAACGCTTCCTTAAAGGTCCGGCCAATGGCCATAGTCTCACCCACGCTCTTCATGGCCGTGGTCAGGTAGTCATCGGTGCCCGGGAATTTTTCAAAGGTAAAGCGCGGAATTTTGATGACGCAGTAGTCAATGGTGGGCTCGAACGATGCCATGGTCTCCCGCGTGATGTCGTTGGGAAGTTCGTCCAACGTATAGCCAACAGCCAGCTTGGCCGCGATCTTGGCAATGGGGAACCCGGTGGCCTTGGATGCCAGGGCCGAGGAGCGAGACACACGGGGGTTCATTTCGATGATCACCAGTTCCCCGTTTTCCGGATTCACGGCGAACTGAACGTTGGAGCCGCCCGTTTCCACACCGATTTCCCGCATGATAGCCAGAGCCGCCCCTCGCATCTGCTGATACTCGCGGTCCGTCAGGGTCTGGGCCGGGGCCACGGTGATGGAGTCGCCCGTATGCACTCCCATGGCGTCCATGTTTTCAATGGAGCAGATGATCACGCAGTTGTCCTTTTTATCCCGCATGACCTCCAGCTCGAATTCCTTCCAGCCCAACACGGACTGTTCAAGCATGATCTCGCTCTTCATGGACAGGGCAAGACCCTTGGAAGCAATGGCCTCCAGATCTTCCATGTTGTAGGCCACCCCACCGCCCGTTCCGCCTAAGGTGTAAGCAGGGCGAACAATGATGGGGAAGGGAATCTTCTCGCCCCAGGTGCGCACATCGTCCATGTTCCTAGCAATGCCGCTGACCGGGACCTTGAGGCCGATATTCTCCATGGCCTCGCGAAACAGCTGGCGGCTTTCGGCTTTCTGGATCACTTTTTCATCGGCGCCAATGAGCTCCACGCCGTATTTTTCAAGCACTCCCATTTCGGAAACCGCAAGGGCCGTATTCAGGCCGGTTTGCCCCCCCAAAGTGGGCAGCAAAGCATCCGGTCGCTCCTTGGCGATGATCCGAGCCACGGTTTCCGGCTCAATGGGCTCCACATAGGTTCGATCCGCCAATTCGGGATCAGTCATGATGGTGGCCGGGTTGGAGTTCACCAAGACCACCTCGTATCCCTCTTCCTTGAGGGCCTTCAAAGCCTGGGTGCCGGAATAATCGAATTCACAGGCCTGCCCGATGACAATCGGGCCGGACCCGATCAGCATGATCTTCTTCAGGTCAGTGCGTTTAGGCATGAACTTCCTTCAGAAAAAAAAGGTTGGATGACGTCGTGTATTGAAGCAAAAGAACATAAGCCATCTCGGCCCGATGAGCAAGCACAGGCCCCATGGGCCGCGGCAATGAAAATATTTCGGCATTCCAAACCACTGGCGTGATACCTCTCACTCTCATGCCGACAAAGAGTGTCACGAATCTATGCATTCCACCTTGCGCGCCTTCGTAGAGGATGGCATTCTTCGACCAACAGGAGCAACCATGACCAAGCAACTCAAAATCGGCATTGCCAAATGCTTGTTGGGCGAAAATGTTCGCTTCGACGGGGGGCACAAGCTGGACCGCTACCTGCGTGACGTCCTGGGACAGTATGTCCGGTTTGTGCCTGTATGCCCGGAAGTGGAATGCGGCCTGCCCATTCCACGCGAGGCTTTGCGCCTCGTGGGGGACCCGGAAGCTCCCCGCCTGGTAACCAGCAAAACTGGCCGGGACTACACTGACCAGATGCAAACCTGGGCCGCGACCCGCCTGGATGAGCTGGCCGAGGCTAAGCTTTGCGGCTATATTTTCAAATACGGCTCTCCGTCCAGCGGAATGAGCCGGGTCAAGGTCTACCCGGAGCAAGGAGGTCCGCCTTCCATGAAAGGACGGGGCATGTTTGCGGCCATGTTCATGGATCGCTTCCCCCTGTTGCCGGTGGAGGACGACGGACGCCTTAACGATCCCGGCCTGCGCGAAAATTTCATCATGCGTATTTTCACGGTGCACCGCTGGCAAACCATGCTGCAAAACGGGCTCACCCCCAAGGCTCTCGTGGACTTCCACACCCGGCACAAGATTCTTGTCATGGCGCACAACGTGCAGGCCTACCGGGATCTGGGCAAATTGGTTGCCCTGGCTGGCAGCGAGGAACTCCCCTCCCTTGCGCGTGACTACTACCAGAGACTTCTGAACGGCCTGCGGAAGCCAGCAACGCCCAAAGGCCACCGCAATGCTCTGGACCACTGCCAGGGATATTTCAAAAAGGAGCTGGAACCGTTTGAAAAGCAGGAGCTGCGCGAGGTCATCCAGCAATTCGCCGAAGGACTGATTCCCCGCATTGTCCCGGTAACTCTGCTGAACCATTATATCCGCAAATACGGTCAGGAGTATCTCGCCTCCCAGGTCTATCTCAATCCTCCGCCCAGCGAGCTCAAGCTTCTGAACCATCTGTGATCAAACGCCGCGTAACCCGTTCTCCGCATTCAACGTCCCCAAAAAAACGCCCGGAATTTCCGGGCGTTTTGCATGGTGTGGTTCATGACAGCGAGGCGCCGCAGGCTTGGCCCGCACGACAGCGCTGCAACTAAAAAAAGCGCGGTCAACTGACCTTGCTTCCTTCGGGAACATTCCCCGAAGCCGTAAGCAGTTCCATCTTTTCCCCGTTTTTTACGGCCAGAATCATGCCCTGGGACAGTTGCTTGCGTAGTTTGCGGGGTTTCAGGTTTGCCACGACAACCACCTGGCGTCCCTTAAGATCTTCAGGCTGGAAGAAGTCCGCAAGTCCCGCCACCACCTGCCGCGGGCCATCGGCCTCACCCAGATCCACACGCACGAGAAGAAGCCGATCCGCGTCGGGATGCTTTTCAACGTTCACGACAGTGCCGACCCGCAAGTCCAGCTTTTGAAAATCCTCGAATTCCGCAAAAAGCTCGGTTTCCGGCTTTCCCTTTCCGGGCGTTTTGGCCTGTTTGCCGTTTTTGCCTTGCTCGTCCGTGGCAGGCAGGTCCACCCGGGGGAACAGATTGGATGTCTCGGCCACTGCGGTTCCCGTATCCAACAGTCCCCAAGCGTCCATTTCCTTGGAAAGGTCCACCTTACGCGGGTCGAATTCCACTCCCAGCTGTTTCAGCATGTTCACGGCCGCCTCCGGCATGACGGGCCAGACATGAACTGCGATCTTACGCATATTCTCCAGCATCACGTACATGACCGTGGCCAGGCGCTTCATGTTCTTATTCTTATATAAGGCCCAGGGTTGCACGGTGTCGATATACTTGTTCAGACCGCGCACCAGCTCCCACAGGCCTTCCAAGGCGCGGGCAAAGCGCATCTGCTCGAACTCGGCCTGGAAGGTCTCCATGGAGTTCTGCCCCAGCTTTTTAATTTCCGCGTCCTCGATCTCCTCAGCATCATCCGGAGCCGGAATGACCCCGTCAAAATACTTATGGGTCATGGACAAAGTGCGGTTAAAAAGGTTTCCGAGATCATTGGCCAAGTCGGCATTCAGCCGCCCCACCAGGGCCTCTTCGGAAAAACTGGCGTCCTGCCCGAAACTCATCTCCCGAAGCAAAAAGTAGCGAAAAGCATCAAGACCATATGTCTTGATCATTTCCAGGGGCTCCACCACATTGCCGAGGGATTTGGACATCTTGGTGTCTTTGATGAGCCAGTAACCATGTACATTCAAATGCTGGTACGGCTCGATTCCGGCAGACTTGAGCATGGTGGGCCAAAACACGGCATGGGGCTTGAGAATGTCTTTGGCAATAAGGTGGTTCGCAGCAGGCCAGTATTCCTTAAACCCGTCACCGTCCGGCCAGCCCTGGGCCGAAATGTAGTTGATGAGCGCATCGAACCAGACATAGCAGACATATTCCGTATCGAACGGCAGTTCAATGCCCCATTCAAGACGGCTTTTGGGCCGCGAAATGCAAAGATCCTCCAGTGCCCCGGATTCCAACAGGCTGAGCACTTCCTTACGGTACCGCTCGGGCCGAATAAAGTCCGGATTCTTCTTGATGTGCTCAATGAGCCAGCCCTGGTACTTGGACATTTTAAAAAAATAATTCTTTTCGGCGATATACTCCGGTTCGGTTTCATGCTGGGGACACTTTCCGTCCACCAGTTCCTTCTCCGTGTAAAACCGTTCGCAGCCAAAGCAGTAATGCCCGCCGTATTCACCGAAATAAATGTCGCCCTTGTCATAGACCTTCTGCAAAACGTCCTGGACGACTTTAATATGGGCAGCATCCGTGGTGCGGATGAACTTATCGTTTTCCACCTTCAGGCTGGGCCAGAGCTGTTGGAACAGGCCACTGATCTTGTCCACATACTCTTTGGGGGTCTCTCCGTTGGCCTCGGCCGCTTTCACGATTTTATCACCGTGTTCGTCCGTACCCGTCAGGAAAAAAGTGTCTCGCCCCATGAGCTTATGAAAACGGGTGACGGCATCCGCAATAATGCCGGTATAGGCATGGCCCAAATGTGGCTTTGCATTCACGTAGAAAATGGGCGTGGTGATGTAGAAACTATCCACTGGAATCTCCTTGGCGTGTTCCTGTCCAAATAGAAACAATGCACAAACTTTATGAGGAAAAGGCAAATCGCAGCCCGGCAAAAGGCTGCCGACTTGCCTTCATGGTAACCAAACATCGGGCACAGACTCTGGGGCTACTGCCCGCCGGAGCGTCCCGTTTTCTTGGACTGACGCGGTTTTTTTCTACGACGGCGGGGTTTGCGACCGGAACGGCTCTTTTTTCCATCTCCGGCAGAGGCGGATGGCTCACCGGCCTCCCGCGCACTCTCTTCCGGTTGGCCAGAGGTTACCCGTTCGTCGGCAGGTGCCTCTTTGGACCGCCTGTCCGCATTGGCGTCCGGGCCTCCCGCCCCTCCCCGGGACGAAGGCCGCTGGCGCGAGCGTCCACCCGAACGCCCGGGCTGACGCTGGTGCCCCCCTCTCCGGTTGTTGGCCTCTTGAGCGGCCAGCACCTCCGCGCTGGGGGGCTTGTTCACGATCTCATGCCATTCGTCAAGCCCCATTTCCCGTTCAGAGCCATCATCCAAGAAGATCGTCAAAGTTTTTTTGAAAAAATTCGACCGGATCACCCGCGCCATTCCCAGCGACGTGCTGAACCGCTTTCCGGTTTTGGGGCATTCCTTATGGAAACTTTCGTAAGCGTCCTGCTCAAAGCTGAGGCAGCACAACAGTCGTCCACAAATCCCTGAAATTTTTGTTGGATTGAGGAACAAATTCTGTTCTTTGGCCATTTTGATGGTCACGGGAACGAATTTGCGCATAAATCGGCGGCAGCAACACATCTGCCCGCAATTGCCCAAGGCTCCGAGCATCTGGGTTTCATGCCGGACGCCGATCTGTCGCAGCTCAATGCGTGTGCGATATTCGCGAACCAAATCCTTGATCAGCTCACGAAAATCAATCCGCCCGGGTGCGGTAAAATAAAAAATCATTTTGCTGCGGTCAAAAAAGACCTCCACGTCCACAAGCTTCATTTCCAGCCCACGCTTCTGGACGCATTTCTTGCAAAAACGGTAGGCCTCACGCGCCAACTCTGAATTTTCCTGACGCGTATTGAGGTCATCCTCATTGGCCAGCCGGTATATGGGCGTGTAGGGACTTTTCCCTTCGTCTTCCGCCGGGGAAAGCTCCTTGGTCACCACCTTGCCCATGCCCATGCC
>JAQVYA010000183.1 GCA_028708865.1 Desulfovibrio sp.
AAGTTAATATGGAAGGCCAGGGCATAGAAGTGATGAATGAAGTCCACGTACTCCAGGGGAATGTGGTCCGGCACTTCGATGCGCGACGGCGCGTAGTTGATAATGCCTTTGATTCCGGCCTCCACCAGGTAGTTGGCCGCGCGCTGGGCGCGCTCGGGCGGAGTGGTGATGATGCCGATTTCCAGGTTTTGATCGCTCACGAGGTTGCGCGTCTTGCGGGTGCAGATGACTTCCAGCCCTTCCACGATTTCCCCGATTTTGTAGGGATCGCAGTCAAAGGCGACCTTGATGTTGAAGCCCTTGCTCTTGAATTCGCCGTGGCGCAGCAGGGCGCGGCCAAGATTGCCCACGCCTACGATGCAGCAGTTCCAGATGCGGTCTACGCCTAGGGACTGCTTGATGGAGGTGATCAGCTCCTGAACGTAGTACCCCACGCCGCGCACACCGAATTCGCCAAAATAGGCGAGGTCCTTGCGGATCTGCGAGGAGTTCACCGAGCAGGCCTGGGCCAGGTTCTCGGAGGAGATGACATCGGTACCCTCGCTTTTGAGCCGTTCCAGAACCTGGATATATACGGCGAGGCGGCCGATGGTAGCCTTGGGGATGTGTTCACTTTTCAATGGTTTGTGCCTCATGTCCTCGACATTTATTGTGAAATTAGTAACAAGAGTTATTCTAAAAAAGGAGGCCGAAGCCTCCCTTTTTATCAAATCTTGCTACGCCGAATTAGCCGATCAGCGGGTTGGCGAAGAGCAGGATCAGGTTCACGACCAGGGCGTAAATGGCCAGGGACTCGACAAAGGCCAGGCCCAGGATCAAGGTAACGGTGATCTTACCGGAAGCCTCGGGGTTGCGGGCGGTGCCTTCGCAGGCGGCCTTCAGGCCCAGGCCCTGACCGATACCGCACAGGCCGGCGGCGATGCCCATGCCGAGGGCGGTGGCGTACGCGACGGAGCTGGCAACACCGGCGTCAGCGGCGAACGCCATGGAAGCGGTAAGGACCATAGCCATGGTAGCAAACAGGACTTTCACGAGTTTCATTTTACGTCCTCCTCAATAGGTACGTTATAGTTTGGTCTAAGACCATTTCCCCAAAATTACGAGCCATCGCCTCAGTGGGCGTGCTCAACGGCTCCCTTCAGGTAGATCATCGTCAGCATGAAGAAGATCAGGGCCTGAATGGACTTTGCCAGGATGAACAGGAAGTACATGGGCAAAGTGGAGTACAGCGGAGCCAGGACAAACAGCAGAACCAGAACAATCTCCTCACCGCGGATGTTGCCGAACAGACGCAGCGTGAGCGAAAGCGGCCGGGCCAGGTGGGAGATGATTTCCAGCACCAGCATGAGCGGTGCCAGCGCGGGCATGGGGCCGAGGAAGTGCTTGATGTAGCCGGCCTTCCAGGTCTTGATGCCCACGTAGTTGTAGTAGAGGAACACGAAAATGGCCATGGCTGCGTTGGTATTGATGTTCGCCGTGGGCGCGTCGCAACCAGGCACCAGACCAAGGTAGTTCATGGTCAGTACAAACAGGAAAATGGTGACCAGGATGGGCATGAACTGCCGTCCCTTTTCACCGATGTTGGCCACCACGAAGTCTTCCAGACCGCCGACGACCAGTTCGAAAAAGTTTTGCAGCCCTCCGGGAACAAGAGTGAGTTTCCTTCGGACCATCAGTCCGGCAATGAGCAAAATAGCCATTGCCAACCACGTAAACCACACGTGCGTCGGCACGGGGTAGATCATCGGATCCAGCGCGCTGCCTGCTGCAGCTGCCGGGTCCGCCCCGAGCGCGATGTTCAGCTCCCTGAAAATTACCAGGGGATGCGGCAAACCACCTGCCATAGTCCTTACGCCTCCTTCGCTTTTTGCATGTAATTGGCGGTCCCCCAGGTAATAGCGTTAACCACCACCGTGGAGAGGCCGACCAACAATCCGGACACAGAGGCATCGAGCCACGCGATGAGCGCGAACAGGGCCAGTCCGGTCAGTGCCAATCGCCCGTAAAACAGAATCAACAGCACCGTTACCGCTCCCCTCTGGGCGGAAACGAGCTTTTGTCCGGCTTTGGCCATCCACCAGAAGTTCACGGTCATGAGCAGGCAACCGGCGGCAAAGGACCAGCCCCAGGCGGAGCAGGCGGTCAGGGCGTTGACGAGCAGGATGGAGACCACGGCCAGCACAAGCTGGTTGCGCACCATGGTGCGCACCTGCGGATGGGTGAATCCGCGCTTGTAGAGCATGGTTTCCAGTTTACGAATCATTTTTTTCGTCCTCGTGCCCGGTGCCGTTGATCTTTTGGTCCAGTTTTTTGTCCGCTTGCTGAATGCGTTGCATCTCGTGGATGACGTTGCGAAATCCGGCAATAATTCCAAATATGAGCATCACCAGCAGGAGCCAGGGCTTGGTGCCCAGCCACTTGTCCAGGTACCAGCCAAAGGCCATGCCCACGAAGGTGGAGCAGACCAAGTGCAGGCCGATGGTTCCTGCCGTGGAGAGTTGGTCAATGATCTCCCGATGCCTGTCGCCCTTGAAAAAGGCCATGACAATCCTTATGTTCGGGCTTGCTTTCGGCGCACATTGCCGCTTCGCTATACATCAAAGCGACAATTCGTGCAATCCTTCACAAGTGATCTGCGGCATAGCACAGCACTTGCCTTCCAGTCAACGCAAGATCGCGCAAAAAGTGTGATTCCTCTGGAAAAAAACATGGTCGAAATACCGAAATCCAAGGTCTGCGGACCTGTTTCGTCCGGCGCAAAAAGGAAAAAATGCGTCGGCCGCGTGGCGCAATTTGCCGCATGTGACGCCGGATCGCAAGCCGGAAAAACGCGGCGACCGTTCTTCTTGTGAATCCCCGAACAAGTATTGACAAAGCGAAGGGGCGCTTTGGTTCCCGTTTTGGGCGGGCGCAGCGCGCTTTACGCCTGGGCGGGAGTGTGCCACATTCCGCGGCAGCGGCCCAGCCGCGCATCATTATTCAAGGAGTCAACGATGCGAGACATCATCCTCATACACATCACCGGCGGAGACAAGCCCGGCGTCACCGCTGAAATCAGCCAGGTGCTCGCCGGATACGGCGTGGACATCCTGGACATCGGCCAGGTCGTGATCCACAATTTTCTGACCCTTGGCATTCTGATCCGCATTCCACCCGAGGCCGAGACCGCGCCCATCGTCAAGGACGTGCTCTTCAAGGCGCACGAGATGGGCGTTTCCCTGCGGCTGCACCCCCTGGACGAGGACAAATACGAATCCTGGGTCAGCGCCCAGGGCAAGCCCCGGTACATCGTGACCCTGCTGGCCCGGCGCATTTCCGCCGGGCATATCGAAGCCGTGGCCGGGGTGCTGGCGGAAAACGGCCTGAACATCGACACCATCCACCGTCTTTCCGGACGCGTCCCCCTGGCCGGAGAATCGCCCCGCCAGGCCTGCGTGGAGTTCACCGTGCGCGGCACTCCGGACCCGGAAAAGGATATGCGCCAGTCCTTTTTGGATATTTCCGCCCGCCTGGGCGTGGACATCGCCTTTCAGGAGGACAACGTCTTCCGCCGCAACCGCCGGCTGGTGGCTTTTGATATGGACTCCACCTTGATCCAGACCGAAGTCATTGACGAACTGGCGGCCCGGGCCGGAGTGGGCGACCAGGTGGCCGCCATCACTGCGGCGGCCATGCGCGGGGAGCTGGACTTCAAGCAGAGCCTGCGCAAACGGCTGGCCCTGCTGGAAGGGCTGGACGCCTCCGTGCTCGAGGACGTGGCCGCCAAGCTGCCTCTTTCCGAAGGCGCGGAACGGCTCATCTCCAACCTGCGGCGCGTGGGATACAAAATCGCCATCCTTTCCGGTGGGTTTACCTTTTTCGGCGAGCGGCTGGCCGAGCGCCTGGGCATCGACTACGTGTACGCCAACGAATTGGAAATCCATGGCGGCAAGCTCACGGGCAAGGTGGTGGGCGAGATCGTGGACGGCGCCCGCAAGGCCGAACTGCTCAAGGCCATTGCCCGAAAAGAGGGCATCAGCCTGCAACAGGTCATTGCCGTTGGGGACGGTGCCAACGACCTGCCCATGCTCGGCCTGGCCGGACTGGGCGTGGCCTTTCACGCCAAACCCAAGGTGAAGAAGGGAGCCGGGCACGCCATTTCCACCATGGGGCTTGATTCCATTCTTTATCTCATCGGCGTGCGGGATCGGGAAGCCCTGCCCGGAGACTAGGCAGGCTTGAAACGGCCGTGCTTCCGACTTGGGGCTGGCCCGGGAGCGCCGGACGGCCTCAGGACCAAAGCGTTGGCTTTTGACCTTGCCCGGTACCGTAAAATTCTTTGAGAAAGCGGACCGGGAAAGCCTTCTCTTTGCCGCAGGCGTTCCCCGTCTGCTTGGGATGTTGCCAGCTTACAATACAATACGGAGACGAGATCATGCAGGGAAACGGAATTCAGCGTCTGGCCGAAGCATTTGTCAATGAATCCGTGGCAGCGGCGCGTTCGGAAATCGCCGCGCTGCGCGCCCGGGCCGAGGGCCGCGTCCAGGCCGAGCGATTGTTCAAGGCCTTGGCCGTGGCCCAGAAGGTCCATGCGGACAAGGCGCTGATGATTTTGCGCGGCCGTCTGGAAGATACGGACGGCAATCTGGCCGAGCTGCTGGAGGGGCTGGACCAGAGCGCCACACATTATAAGGAGGCCCTGGCCTGTCTGGAGTCTTCCACGGGGCCGGCCAAGGGGTTTTTGGACCAGTTCC
>JAQVYA010000184.1 GCA_028708865.1 Desulfovibrio sp.
GGGCCCGGGACTGAATATCAAAGCCGTACACCCGCCCGTGCGGGCCCAGGGTATGTGCCAGAAACGCGGTATCATGGCCGTTGCCCATGGTGGCGTCCACGGCGGTCCCGCCCGGTTCCAGGACCGGGGTCAATACATTGTGTACAAAGTGGGTTGTCTGACTGACGTGCATGATTTTTTGCGGGCTTGATGGTTTTGCAGGGCGACTGCCGATGGTTCCAGTGTGCCCCCCTCGGACGCGGGAATCAAGGTTTGGCCGCGTCTGGAGCGGATCAAGCCCCATGGGTGATTTTGATAACACTTATATTGAAAAGATTTCTGAAAAGTAATACTAAGGCAAAAAAAGTAATACGGAGGTGTTTGGCAATGGTCTGGTTTTCATCAACCTGAGAGGAGGAATTCCATGTTGGAAATGGAACATGTGATGATGAAGGAAACGTCCCCGCGCAATGTGGACCCGGATGCGTTTTCGTTCGTGCAGGTGGACCCCGAGAAATGCGAGGCCTGCGGCACCTGTGCCGAGGTTTGCGGCACGGGAGCCATTCAGCCCGTGAACGATGACGGTATTCACGCGGTGGTGGACCCGGCGGCCTGCGTCAACTGCGGCCAGTGTCTGGTAAACTGCCCGTTCGGTGCCATCTACGAGGAAGTCTCCTTTGTGGAGGACGTGTTGGCCGCCATCAAGGACCCGAACACCGTGGTGGTCTCCATGCCTGCCCCGGCCGTGCGCTACGCCTTGGGCGAGCCTTTTGGCATGCCTCCGGGTACCTACGTCGGCGGGAAAATGCACGCGGCCCTGCGTCGGCTCGGCTTTGACCTCATCTGGGACAACGAGTTCACGGCGGACGTGACCATCATGGAGGAGGGCAGTGAACTGATCCAGCGCGTGGCGCATCCGGATCCGCACCATCCTCTGCCCCAATTCACGTCTTGTTGCCCGGGCTGGGTCAAGTTTATGGAGTCCTATTATCCGGAGCTGCTTCCCAACCTGTCCACCTGCAAATCGCCTATCGGGATGCTCGGCCCCCTGGCCAAGACCTACGGCGCCCAGCAGGCCAAGGTGGACCCGGCGCGGATGTATACGGTTTCCATCATGCCCTGCATCGCCAAAAAGTACGAAGGGCTGCGTCCGGAACTGGCGGCCAGTGGACGGCGGGACATCGACGCCACCATCACCACCCGTGAACTGGCCTATATGATCAAAAAGGCGGGCATCGACTTTGCCAAGCTGCCGGACGAAAAGCCCGACCCGGTATTGGGAGAATCCACGGGAGCGGCCACCATCTTCGGCACCAGCGGCGGCGTCATGGAGGCGGCCCTGCGTCTGGCCTACGAAGTGCTTTCCGGCCAGAAGCTCAAGAATCCGGACATCAAGGCCGTTCGAACCGAAGAAGGCATCCGCACCGCGTCGGTGGATGTGCCCAATTTCGGCAAGGTCAACGTGGCCGTGGCCAGCGGGCTGGAGAACGCGGTCAAGCTTTGCGAGGAAGTGAAGGCGGGCAAATCGCCGCATCACTTCATTGAGATCATGACCTGCCCGGGCGGCTGCGTGAACGGTGGAGGCCAGCCTCTGGACCCGGATGTGCGCATGGCTGCCACGAGTACACGGCTCATGGCCGGGCTGAAGCGTCGCTTTGATCGCAATCGCGCCTAGCAAGGAGGGGAAAATGAACAGCGTTTTGGCAATGAACAGGAGAGGTTTTTTGAAGACTGCGGGCATGGCTGCGGCCGTGGCCATGATCGGGGGCGGCGTTCTGGTTCCGGTTTCGTCACGCGCGGCGGCTCTGGACTTTGTGGGCCAGCGGCAGGCTTCCGTGTACCAGGCGGACGCCAAAGTCTATAAGATCCGCAAATCCCAGGACAACCCCATGATCAAAAAGCTCTACGGCAAGGAAGGGTTCCTTCCCGAAGGGCCGCTGGGACACACCTCGCACCAGTTGCTGCATACGTATTATTATGACCGCAGCGCCGGCGTGAAGGCGCTCCGGGCCCGGGGCGTCCAGCTCAAGGTCTGATCCGATGCCCTGAACACCTCCGGCAACCTGAGGCAAGGACGCTTCTGACCCGAGGGTTGCGCTTTTGTTCCTTTACTTTTCCCGCCATCTTCTTTTTCCCATGAGATTTGCACTGGCCCCGTGTCCTCCGGGACTGCGCAGGCCGCAAGGGACCGGCCCCGGGCCAGCCCAGGCCCCGCGCCCAGTGCAGAAGCCGTCAGGGGGTATCCGCCAGTTCATCCAGGGCTTGGCGTACGTCCTGCAACAGTTCCTCCCGTTGATACTCCACGCTGGGCGGCTTGGCCGCGTTTGAGGCGAGCCAGGACGCGAACTCGGCATAGAGGCTCCGGGCCTGTTGCCGGAGCTGGGCGCTTTGGGCGCGGCCCCGGCCCTCTTGGGCCTGGCGCTGCTGCAACCGGGCCAGATTATACAAGGCCAGGGGGTATCGGTTGATGGTCAGGGCCTGCCGGTAATGTTCCTCGGCCAGGTCGTCGCGGCCCTGGCGGGCCCAGGCCACGCCGCTGTCGTTGTGCGCTTCGGCGGCTTCGGCTGTTCCCGGGCAGCATTCCAGCACTTTGGCGTAGCGGGCCAGTGCGGCCTTGTATTTGCCCATGGCCAGGTAGCGTTCGCCCTGCTGGATGAGCACTCCGGGCAGTTCCTGGGCCAAGGCCGTGGTCGCGGGGCCCAGGAGGAGTGCGGCCGTCAGCAGCAAGACCGGAAACCGCGTCCCAAAGCTTCTGGCGGCAACTCGCCCCAGGCCTGCGGGGTGGGCGGGGACTGGGGCTGCCTGTTGGGGGAAGGCCGGGCACACATCGGAAGCACGCGGGAGGGCTTGGTTTAGCCAGCTTCCGGGCCAGCTTCCGAGCCCGTTTCGGGGCCAGGTTGTTGGTCGGGTTCCAGGTCCGGTTTCAGGCTGATCCACACATGCGTGGCGGTGGCTTGGCACCCGGCAAAAGGGACGAACAGGCATGGGAAACTCCGTGCTATGAAAATATAAAAAGTTTGCTTTCAATACATACTCCTGTTGACCAAGTCCAATAAAAATACATTTTCGCTTGAACGAATTAAGAGCATATACTTTCGTATCTACGGCGTGTTGACGTGTGATAAAAAGCAGGATAGAAAATTTTTGGTGTTATGTTTTATTATTTTGTAACATGAATCAGACACGAAAAAGGTCGGGAGTAAAGGCGTGAAACCGGAGTCCACGGTGCGGCGGCTCGGTGTGGTGGGGATCGTGGTGGCGGACCGTCGGAACATGGCCCGCAAAGTCAATGAAATCCTCAGTGATTTTGGGGAAATCATAGTGGCCCGTACCGGCGTTCCGCATCGCGAGCGTCAGGTGGCGGTCATTTCCGTGATCATTGATGCCACCACCAACGAGCTGGGCGCCCTGACCGGACGTCTGGGCATGCTGCCGCAGGTGCGGGTCAAGTCGCTGATGCTTTAGATCGCGTTTTCGTGCGCAGGAGGTTCAATGCGGATGCTCAGAAAAGCCGCCGCGCTGATCCCCTTGCTGGGTGCGTTGCTCTGCCCCCTGTCCGGGGTGGACGCTGCGTGCGCTGCACAGGGAGAGGCCGGCGATGTTTCGGTGGAACAGACGCTGGAACCGGTGGTGGTCACGGCGCGCGGCTATGCAGGCGCGGTTTCGGCTACTCCCGGCGGCGTGGGGATCGTGGACCGGCAGGAAATTTTGGAGACCATGCCCACTGGCGTAGGGGATGCCCTGGACCGGGTGCCGGGGGTTGGCGTATCCACGGATTCGCCCTGGGGCGCGGACGTGGTGATCCGCGGCCTGGCAAGGGATTCCGTGGTGGTGCTCATTGATGGCTGCCGTCTCAATGTGACCACGGACATCAACGGGCGGCTCGGATTGGTGAATCCCGACGACGTGGAGCGTGTGGAAGTGCTCAAGGGGCCCATCAGCACCTTGTACGGCACCGGCTCCACTGGCGGGGTCGTGAATATCGTGACCCGCCAGGGACACTATACGGACGAGCCCGGAGTTTCCGGCGAGGTGGCCGCGGCATGGGATTCCAATCCCCAGGGCCCGGACGCCTATGGAAACCTGATGTATAATGGCCGAGACTTCTGGCTCTACGCTTCGGGCGGCTGGCGGGAGCGCGCGGATTCCTACAGCGGTGGCGGGGACGTGATTCCCAACAGCGGATTTTCGGATCTGCAAGGCAAGGTCGCCGCGGCGTATGCCTGGAATGACCGGCACGAAACCATGCTCCAGTATCAGTTCACCGAGGCCGACGAAGTGGGGCTTCCCGGCACGGGAACAGCGGCCCTGCCCGACAATGCCGACGTGACCCTGGCCCAGAACGACCGGACCTTTGTGCAATTGCGGCAGCGGTACGCCAACCCGGACGCCACCCTGAGCGAATCCGAACTGGCGGTCTCCTATCAGCTGCTGACCCGGGATCCGCGCATCGACAACTTCACGGGCGGTCCTGTGCGCATGGTGGACCCTTATGCCGAACATGAGACCGTGGCCCTGAACTGGCGCAACGTGTTGAACCTGGGGGCGCACCGGGTCACGGTCGGGGTGGACGCCTGGAATTGGTACATGACCTCGGAACGGACGCGGTATCTGCGCAATGGCAATGTGCTGCGCGACAGTCCCACCCCGGATACGGAGATGTTTTCCGGCGGCCTGTTCCTGGAGGACGACTGGACCTTGTCTCCAGCCTGGAGCCTGAATCTGGGCGGAAGGCTGGACAGGGTTCTCAT
>JAQVYA010000185.1 GCA_028708865.1 Desulfovibrio sp.
ACCACGGCACCATCACAGGTGACCGGGTCCACCCGAAAGACCTGGAACCCCCATTGGGTCCCCAGTCGGCTAAGGGTCTTGTAGTCTCCGGAGCGGCCTTTGCCCATGTGGTAGTCGTAGCCGATGACCAACTCCCGGACCTTGAGTCCGTCCACGAGGTAGGTTTTGACGAATTCTTCGGGTGAGAGGGCGGCCAGCTCCCGCGTAAAGGGGAGCACCAGCAGGACATTGGCCCCCTGGCGTTCGATGAGTTCGATTTTTTGGTTGGTGAGGGTAATGAACGGCGGAGTGTGCGGCCCTACGAGAACGCGCAACGGATGCGGATCAAAGGTAACCACGACACTGACCGCGCCACGGGTTTTGGCTTTGGCGCAGGTCATGCCGATGAGCTTTTGGTGGCCGAGATGGACGCCGTCGAAGTTGCCGATGGTCACCACGGATTCGGCAAGCACGTCCCTGAGTTCATGAATGGATGTTGCGACGATCATCGCCTTATTCCGTGAGCCGGGAGGTTTCAAAGCCGCCATGGGTACACCAAAACGGAGCGCCCCGCAAGTGGACGGGCCCGGCGTGCGGTTTTTCGGGGCGGCTCATGAGTCCGAATGCTGCTGCATGGTCTCGGTCAGTTGTTCCAGGGCCTGTTTTTGATCCGGGGTGCGAGCCAGTCCGGTGGCGTGGTCCGTATGGAAGCGGGCCTGCTTGGTGTCGTGGTTGTAGATGGCGGCGTAGGCCAAGTGCAGGTGCGCGTTGAACAGGTCGCCGGATTCGCCCAGCAGGCGTCCCAGATGGTAGTGCACCTCGGCGTCGTGCGGGACTTCCTCCACCACGCGCCGCATGGTGGAAATGGCCTGTTCGTATTGTTTTTGTTCACCAAGCAGCCGGGCGTTGTAAAACAGGGTCAGAGGGTCCCGGGGATTGCGCACCAGGGCTTTCTTGAGCAGGGGTTCGGCTTTTTCAAAGTTGCCGTTGCGGAAAAAGAAGCCGCCCGCCTCGCGCAATACCAACGGGTCATTGCCGCCGCAGGCCAGGGCGCGGTCAAAGGCCTGGGCCGCCTCGGCCTTTTTTTTGACTCGGGACAGGACCATGCCGTGGGCCATGTAATCCAGGCAGCTGAATTCCCCGGTCGGCTTGCTTTCAAAGTAGGCAAGGGTGGCCGTGGGGTCGGAGAGGTTGCCGCGGATCACGGCCTGGACGCGTAAAAATTCGCTGTTGTCCGCCCGCTGCTTCAGCACCTGGGGGGAGAGTTCCTTGGTTCGCGTGCGCAGGTAATCGATGCGTTCGGCAATGGCCGGGTGGGTGGAAAGGTACGAGGGCAGGCTTTTGTTGCCGGTCATGCCCCAGCGTTTGTCCAGCATGATTTCAAATGTTTCGGCCATGGCTTGCGGCCGGTATCCCGCGTCCACCAGATAGGTGAGTCCCACGTGGTCGGCCTCCACCTCGTTGGCCTTGGTGTAGACCAGGAAGGCGGTGGCGGCTCCAGCCTGGGAGGTCATCATCAAGGCTTGGCCAAGGTTGCGGGAGTTGTCTCCGCCGCCTGTGCCAAGAAAGGCCCCGGCAATGAGCCCCACGTAGGAGCCGATGGTGGCCAGCTCCATATCCTCCATGCGCTTGGCCACATGCCGCTGGGAAACGTGCGCCATTTCGTGGCTGATAACCGCGGCCAGTTCGTCCTCGGTCTTGAGGTTCAGCAGCAGGCCGGTAAGCACGTAAACATACCCGCCGGGCACGGCAAAAGCGTTCATGGAACCGTTGCGGATAACGGAGGTGGTCACGCGGAAGGGCTGGGGCGGCATGGCGTCCACCACGCGCTGCACCACGCCCCGGACATAGTCCGTGATCATGGGGTCTTCCACCAGGGGCATGCTTTTGCTGATTTTCTGGTGGAATTCGCGTCCCATCTCCGCTTCGTCGGCAATGGTCACCTCGGTAAAGAGGGCCTGAGCCGGGCTGGCCAGGCTGAGCCAGAGCATGAGACCGGCGGTGATCAGGGCAAGGTGTTTCACGTTGTGTCGCTCCCGATTGGTTTGGCGTGTTTAGGAAAGGTAGTGCTTCCCGCGGCCCAGGTCAATGCGGTAGGACTCTGCACAAGGACCGGCGCGGCCAAAGACGAGAAAGGGGAAGCGCCCGAAGACACCTCCCCTGAAAAGAAAAGCCGGTGCGACGCCGACTATTTGTTCATCATGTCCAGGAATTCCCGATTGTTCTTGGTGCCCTTCATGCGATCCACGATAAATTCCATGGAGTCTATGGAGTTCATGGGGGCCAGCAGCTTACGGAGGATCCAGACGCGGTTGAGCACGTCTTCGGGCAGGAGCAGCTCTTCCTTACGGGTGCCGGAGCGGTTCAGATCAATGGCCGGGAACACACGTTTTTCCGCCAGATGCCGGTCCAGGTAGAGGCCCAGGTTGCCTGTGTCCTTGAATTATTCGAAAATGACTTCATCCATGTGCTAGCCCGTATCGATCAGGGCTGTGGCAATGATGGTCAGGCTGCCGCCTTCCTCCACGTTGCGCGCCGCGCCAAAGAAGCGTTTGGGCCGCTGCATGGCGTTGGCGTCCAGGCCGCCGGAGAGCACGCGCCCGGACGACGGGGTCACGGCGTTGTAGGCTCTGCCCAGGCGGGTGATGGAGTCCAGCAGAATGACCACATCGTGCTTGCGTTCCACCAGCCGCTTGGCTTTTTCGCTGACCATCTCGGCCACCTGAACGTGGCGCTGGGGCGGCTCGTCAAAGGTGGAGCTGACCACCTCGGCTTTGACCGTGCGCTCCATGTCCGTCACTTCCTCGGGCCGCTCATCGATGAGCAATACAATGAGGTAGACGTCGGGGTTGTTGGCGTTGATGGAATTGGCGATGGACTGGAGCATCATGGTTTTACCGGTGCGGGGCGGAGCTACGATGAGCCCGCGCTGGCCCTTACCGATGGGCGACAGCAGGTCGATAATGCGGGAAGTGTAGTTGTTGCTCCCATTTTCCATGCGGAGCATTTCTTGAGGATAAAGCGGAGTGAGGTTGTCGAAGAGGACGAGGTTTTTGGATTTTTCCGGAGGCTGCATGCCGATTTCGCTGACCCGTAGAAGCGCGAAGTAGCGCTCCCCCTCCTTGGGCGGGCGAATCTGGCCGGAAACCACATCGCCCTTTCGCAGTCCGAATCGCCGGATCTGGGATGGAGAGATGTAGATGTCGTCCGGACCCGGCATGTAGCTGTACATGGGGGATCGTAGGAATCCGAAGCCGTCCGGAAGGACCTCGAGCACGCCTTCGCCGAAAATCTGCCCGTTGCGTGAGGCGCATTGTTGCAGAATGCCGAAGATGAGCTCTTGCTTACGCATGCCAGAGGGATTTTCCACCTGGAAGCTGACGGCAATGTCCATCAGCTCTTTCATGCTTTTTTGCTTGAGGTCCGTGAGATTGATTTTTTCGGGTTGTTGGTTTTTTTCTCGGCCCATAAGTTTGGTGGGGTTAGAGGTTGCCTGGGCGCGGCGCGGCAGACGACGCAGGGCCCGTTACGGGCCCGCGCGCAGCGTGCGGACGCCTGAATGCGCGAGTATCGTCCATCCCCTCAAAGGGGCTGCATGCTCTGGCGGATTGCGCTTGCATAGGGGCAATCTTTGAACGGTAGACGTAGCAGAGAACGGCACATACCGTTCAAGGCGTGTACGTCGGCTGGTCGGCTAGGTTATCAGTTTACCCGGTTTGGGTCGGGATATCGGTTGAAGCGTTCCCAACGCACTACCCGAAAGGGGGGCCGTTGACAAGGCCCGTCATTCGCTTTTCTCTACATTCTCAGAATCGGGGATCACATCCGCGAACATCTCTTCGATTTCCTCGCGGACTTCTTCCTGATCGCGGCTCAGGGCAAAGGCAAGCTCCATGGAAACCAGGCTCATGGCCTGTTCCAGCAGCCGGCGCTCGCCAAAGGAGAGTTCCTTGTCGTTGCCGATGAGAAAGAGTTCTTTAAGTACGTAGGCCACGTCACCGAGGTCTCCGGATTTGAGCTTTTCGGAGTATTCGCGGTAACGGCGATTCCAGTTTTGACCGGTATATCCGGTGAAGTCGGACCGGTCCTTCAGGGATTCAAAAATTTGCTTACCGGTCTTCATGTCGCAGACTGAGCGCAAGCCAACGTTGATGGCGTTGGTGACCGGGACCATGAGCGTGACGTTGTTGCTGAGAATACGGACAATGTAGAACTCGGCGGTGGCTCCGCCGATTTCCTGGCTTTCAATCCGTTCCACCCTTCCCACGCCCTGGGAGGGGTAGACAACCAATTCGTTTATGTGGAACACGAAATTCGACTCCTTGGAACCGTACAGGAACGTGGCGACAGCTTTTATGATACGCTAAAACGGACGTGGAGTCCATGCCCTCCGGCGGGCTTGAAGTGCCGCGCCCGGGCCGGGGACTGGTTCAACCGCCCCGGCCCGGCCTTCGCCCGGATTGCGCCGGGAACAACGCCGGGCAGGCCGGATCATTGTTCTTTATCGGGCGGATGCTGGGGCTCCGGAACCGCGTTGGCCTCTTGGGACGGGGCAAGGTCCGGCAGGGAATGCAGATATTGCACGGCAAACCGCGCGCCCTTGCGGGCAAAGAGGTCCAGCCCTTTGGCCGCGGCGCGGATCACAGCGTGCACGGTTTCCCGGTCCTGGTCTGGAAAATCCTCCAG